>JAYVZU010000595.1:0-3028 GCA_043783075.1 Rhodanobacteraceae bacterium | reverse complement strand
TTATTTTCTATCTTTTGCTGGCGTGGCTGTTGGTCTACGGGCCGAAGTACATCTTCCACACCGGCACGCTGGTGCCTACGGCTGCGTCGATTCGCGAGAAAGAGCGGATGACGGAGATGGCGCTGAATCGCGAGCTGCAGAAGGCTCCGCCGAAGCCGGTCAAGGCTCCGCCGAAGCTGGACCGCAAGGTAATTGAGCAGTTGCAGGCGATGCAGCGGGCGGCCAAGCCTGTTGAGGCACCAGCACCAGCACCAGCATCAGCTCCGGCGCCGCTGCCTACGCAGGCTCCTCCGGTGGCTCAGAGCCCGTTGCCGCAGGCACCGATGCCACAGCCGCAACCGCGGCAGCAGGCTGCGGTTCCTGATTCTCCGATGCCGCAAAATCCCGCTCCGCAGAGCCCAGGGCAGAGTATTGCCGATGCGATGCGAAGTGCGGGCCAACAGCGGCCGGGTGGTGGGCGGCAGTCTGCGGGGACCGGGACGCGGGTTGGGCAGCAATCGGCTGGGGCTGGGGCAGAGATTCTGTCGGATACGCGTGGCGTCGACTTTACGGACTACATCAAGCGCTTGCTGCGGGCGGTCCGGGCCGGCTGGATTCCTCTGATTCCGGAGGAATGCAGCCCGCCGCTGAACAAGGAAGGGACAACGCTGATTCGGTTTACGATTGAGCCGAACGGCGTGGTGAGCGCGATGCATCTGGATGACAGCACGCACGACCGGGCGATCGATAAGGCGGCGTGGGGAGCAATTACGGGCGTTGGTCAGTTTGGACCGCTGCCGAAGGAGTTCAAGGGGCCGAATCTGGAGCTGCGGATTCAGTTCATCATCTCGCACAATGCGGTGGATACAAATTAGTGCCGGGCACGGGATTTTTGGGCGGTCCCACTCATCGCGTAAAACAAAGGCGCGATGAATGGGGCACGGAGTTGTGGTTGGGTGTACGCAGTTCGTAAAAATGTCGGACAATAAAATATCGAGGTTTGCAATCTGTGTTGAAGACTTCCGCTTCTCTGACCTTAGCCATGCTGTGTATTTCCATCGGTGGCTGCAAGACCACGCAACCGGCCGATGTTGTGGCCACTGTGAATGGACATCCGATTTTGCGGGCGGAGCTGGATAAGGCCTATGAGGCCCAGCTTGGTGACGCACAGCAGCAGCAGGAGAAGCCGTCGCCCGAACAGGCCGACGCGCTACGGCTGGGCTTGCTCGATGAGCAGTTGATCCCGGAAGAGATTATCCAGCAGCGCGCGGCGAAGATGAACCTGACGGCGACTCCGGAAGAGGTGGACGCGAAGCTGAACGAGATGAAGGCTCCGTATACCGAGGAGCAGTTCAATCAGCGGCTGGCAGAGCGGCACAACACGGTCGAAGATGTGAAGCGCGACCTGCGCCGCACGCTGACGGTGAACAAGCTGCTGCACAAGGAAATCGACTCGAAGATCACGGTCTCGGACACGGATATTGCGAGCTATTACGCGCTGCATAAGTCGGAGTTCAACAACATCGAGACGCTGTATCACATGGCGCAAATTGTGGTAACTACGGCTCCGAATGCGCGGCCGGGTAACCTGCAGGGTAGCAAGGCGACGAGCGAGGCAGAGGCGAAGAAGAAGATTCAGGCGCTGCATAATCGGGCGGAGTCGGGCGAAGACTTTGGATCGCTGGCGATGAACTTCTCGGAGAATCCAACGACGTCCACCAGCGGCGGCGATATGGGCTCGATCAAGGAGTCGGATCTATCGCAGAACCCGACAGTGTTTCAAGGGATTTCGAAGCTGAAGGCGGGTGGTGTGACGGATATTATCCCGTTTCCAGACCCCCAGGATCCGAAGAAAGTCGGCGGCTTTGCGATCTTTCAACTGATCTCGAAGGAACCGGCCGGGCAACATGATGTGTCGGAACCGCAGGTACAGCAGCGGATTCGGCAGGGTCTGCATGACAACCGGTCGCAGCTTTTGAAGGGTGCTTACTTCGAGATGTTGCGGGATCAGGCGAAGGTGGAAAATTACTTTGCGGAGACGATCTTCAAGGCGGACGCGCATTAGGGGCGGAAATCTGAAGAGCACCCGGGGTAAGAAAGGGTTGGATCGGACTCCGTTGAGCTGTTAGGACTGGCGCCAAGAAGACATACCCCAAGGGCTGAAGCCCGTATTTTTGATGGTCCCGAGATGCCAAGGCTAAAGCCTTGGCCTACCTAGAAGCAAGAACAACAGCTTGTCCAAGCGTTGCTTTATGTAGAAGTAAGAACAACAACTCGTCTGGGGTGTGAAAAAGGAATTATGTTGCAGCTTTGGGTGGGTGCGGTGGCTCCTGTAGACTGAAGGAATCGAATGGTGATTGCTGGAGTTGATTTGCGATCGGCCATTTGTGTTTCCAAGAATCGAAGACCCCGGGGAGTGTGGATGCGAGCTTTGCGTTTAAAGAAGATTGCGGCAGTGACCGCCGCAGCAACGTTGCTGTTCGGATTTAGCGGACAGTCAAAGGCAAGTGACGACACGACAGGGACGGGGATAGCAGCGGTGGGGGAGAAACTCACTCTGCACCTGCACCATCTGCATACGGGCGAATCGATCGACGTGGTGTACAAGGTTGGGAACACCTACGTACCGGGCGCGATAGAGAAACTGAACTACTTTTTGCGGGACCATCGGACGAACGATGTGAGTGAGTATGACCCGAAGGAGTTCGACCTGCTGAACTCGGTGATGACGAAACTGGGCAAGCCGAATGGCGTGATCGACATTGTTTGTGGCTACCGGACACCGTGGAGCAATGCATTTTTGCGGTCGCGTGGCGCGTCAAGCGGTGTGGCGAAGAATAGCCAGCATATGCAGGCCAAGGCGATCGATATTCGGGTTCCGGGCGTAAAGACCAGGACTCTGCGCGATGTGGCGCTTTCGCTGCGTGGTGGTGGGGTGGGGTACTATCCGGTGTCGCAATTTGTGCATGTGGATGTTGGGCCGGTGCGTAAGTGGACGTTTTCCGGAAGCAGCGAGTGAGAGGGTTTACAGCAAATGAAAGAGGCCACC
>JAYVZU010000594.1:0-9128 GCA_043783075.1 Rhodanobacteraceae bacterium | reverse complement strand
TGACGCAGGCTCAGAAGCTCGGGCTGAACTGCCTGAACTTCCATCGGAATCTCGCGAAGGAAGACGTGCTGCGCGCGCATGACCGGCTGGGCGTGATGCGCTACATGGAGCCGGGTGCGGGGAAGATGGCGATCGGCAAGCTACCTGCTGCGGCGCAGGCCAATACTGCCGGGATTGTGATGGAGAAGGCTACCAACCCCGCCGACGTCTTTGCCCAGCGGTACATGTTTGTGAAGTGCGTGGAGATGGTGAAGGCGTTCCGGTCGCACCCGTCGGTGATTGAGTACTGCCTGCAAAACGAGATCGGCGCAGACCTGAAGAACCCCGATACTCTCGCGATTCTGAAGGCGATGCGCGATGAAGACCCGAGCCGGTGCATCGTGCTGAATGACGGGTTCGTGGCTCCTCCACGCAAGGCCGCGCAGGCCTGGTACGAGCCCTGGAACGACAAGCTCCACCGCAGCGACGAGGAGGAGTGGGGCGGCTGGTGGAATCAGCACCAGGGCGCTGGCGACCAGTGGTACGACGAGTTCTACAAGTCGCCGACGGACTTTACCTACAAGTCTCCGGTGGCGAAAGCCATCTCGGAGTTTGGCGAGATGGAGGGCTGCGCGACGCCGGATAACCACTCCCTGATGGTCCACCAGTATGCCGATCCAAAGGCTGGCGGGATTGGTGCGCAGCCAGCGGGTGCGAGCTACGACCTGACGGATCACCAGGAAATCCTCGCCGCGTACGATAAGTGGATCGACCGCTGGGGCTTCCGCAAGGCGTTCCCCTCGACCGAGACTTTGTGGACCAGCCTAGGAAAGAAGTGTTACGACACGTGGCAGAACTATCTCGAAAACGCCCGAATCTCCGATGAACTGGACTTCGCGGCGATCTCCGGCTGGGAGAGTACGTCGATCGAGAATCACTCCGGGATCGTCGACAACCTGCGCAACTTCAAGAGCGATCCGAAACCGATTGCAGAGACGCTTTTGCCGGTGCGGCCGGTGGCCAAGCAGCGGGCTATGTGTACTGAGATGGGCAAAGCGGCGACGTTCGATCTCTACCTGCTAAACGACACATCGAAGCCAGTCACTGGCACGCTGGAGTTTACGGCGGTGACACCTTCGGGCAAGCTGCTGAAGCTGGGTAGCTTCCCTGCCCCCGCGCAGACTGCGGATGTGTTTTCTTATCTGGTCGAGGAAGGGTTTGCGACCCCGCCGCTCGAAGAAACCGGCATGTATCGGTTCAAGTTTGCGCTGAGCTCGATGCCGCTGAATACGCAGACGAAGGAAATCTGGGTTACTGCTCCAAATCCGTTCATTGAGGAATGTATGGCATTACGCGTGGCGGTCTCCGGGATAGGAGAACCCCTGCGGAGACAGTTGGAGCAGTTGGGGTGCTTGAAGATATATGACTTCAAGCCCGGAGAGACTTATGGCGCGATCATCTCCGCCGGCATGGCCGCCGGAGTCAAGACCAACCAGAACGCAGGCGACACCACGGGCCTCGAAGCCCAACCCGCAAACGTAGTCGGTGCGGTCCAGACGACTGAACAAGTCGGCGTGCTGGCAGACGGGATCCTCGACGCCGTCCGAGCCGGGACGCCGCTGCTGGCGATTCCGCAGGCCGATACGTTGTCCGAGGGTGTGGCGAAGCAGCTTGCGGCGGCTGGCGCGTTTGAATACCACGGAACGGTTGGCGACTTCCGCGCGCCCTGGATGGGCAACTGGTACTTCGTCCGCGAACACGCTGTGTATCACGGGATGCCCGTAAATCAGGCCATGGGAATCCACTACGCAGCGCGCGGGCGGCAGTCGAACGGGCTGCTGGTCGATGGGTCGAATGTGGAGATCATCGCCGGCTACTCGCGTGACCACGACCGCCGGATTGGGGCTGGGACGTTTGCTACGAAGCTGGGTAAGGGGAAGGTGCTGTATCAGCGTGTGCCTGAGCTTCACCCGTTGCTGCAGGCGCGTTTTCTGGCGAACGCGGTCAGTTGGCTGGTCAGCTAGGCCGTCGACAACCCCACCTCAAACGGACCAGCTGTTTGAGATGGGGCACCCGGAGTTTTGGTGTTCGACAACCAGAAAGGCCACCTCGATTCGAGGCGGCCTTCTTGTGTGTTGAGACCTTGATTACTTGCGGCGAGGAGCAGCGTGAACGGGAGCCTTGGCAGCCGGAGCGGCCTTGGGCAGCGTGATTTCGCCTTCGTTCATGATGATGATCATCGGGTTGGGGGTGTAGGAGTCATACGTGCCTGACAGAGTAACCGTCTTGTTGACTGCGATTGCAGCGGCATCATCGGCGACTTCCTTGTCGTAGGCAGCTTTGGCCTTCTTGTAGGCCGCGAGAGCTACGGGCGTCTTCGCCTTCGGCTCTTCGGGCGCTACGAGCGGCTTCAGGTTGAAGGTGAAGTCTGCCTTCTTATCCTGCACGGAGCCTTCCGAGACTGCGACCTTGACTACCTTGTCGGTCGACTCGATGACCAGCGCGCCCGGAATCTGGACGGCCTTGCCCTTCATCGCGTCCCAAACCTTGGCGGCATTGGCTGCGCTGGCGTACTGCAGGACGTATTCCTTGTCGCCGGTTGCGAGCTTGGCAATTTCGTCGTCCTTGGTTGTTGCCATCAGAGCGTTGGCTTGGTCAGCGTCGGTCGGGGCCGGGGTGATCTTGGTATTGAAGTCAGCGGGCGGCGTGGCGTTGGCCTTGGCAATGGCAACGATGGCGTCGTAGCCATCCTTGGTGCCGTGGAACTTCTTGTAGCAGAAGTCGGCCAACGGCTGCAGCTGAGCCTTGAACTGGTCGGGAGCGAGAGCAGCTGCACGGGTCGCGTAGAAGGTGCAGTTGATGTAGTCAGCCGGAGTGGCAATGCGGTAGGCCTGGGCGAGGTAGAAGGCCTCCTGCAGTGAAGCTGGCTGGGAGAGCTGGTCCGGCTTGATGGAAGCCAGTTCCGAGGTGTAGGCGGCGATCGCACCGGCGCTATCCTTGTTGTTCAGGGCAGCTTCGCCAATGGCGCTGTAGAAAGTCGGGGTTGCGAAAGCGACAATCGCCTTCTGCTGATCGGCGGTCACACCGGTCGGCGGAGGCGCCGAGGTGGCAGCGAGACCCTTCTTCGCGTATGCGGCAGCGGAATCAAGCTGCGTCTGCTTGATGGCAGCGTCCGTCTTCGGATCCTCGGCCATTTGCTTGCGGTACGCAACCTCGATCACATACGCCTGCAGGTTCGTGGGCGCGACGGCGAGGAAGTTGTCAGCAGCAGTGAGCGCCTTTGTCGGATCAAACTGGCTGTAATCCAGCATGATGCGCTGCAAGATGTCCGTGCGCACCGTGGACTTCGGATACTTGGTTAGGTACGCCTCAAGTGCCGGAGCCTGCGTCTGGGGCGTAGTCATCTTGTTCATGGCGTTGTCGTAATCCGCAAACTCAGCGGCGTCCATCTGCACCTGACCCGCGGGAGCCTGCGCGAATGCAGCACCTTGGTGAGAGACCAGAGCCGGAGCGACGGTAAACGCCGAGAGAGCCAGGAGGGACGCAATTGCTGCCTTATTCATTCAAAACTCCTATTGTGCGAAAGCTATTAGCTAATACTAACTACTAAAACCAAGAATCTTTGGACTGCGCCACCGCTGAATTTGTTGCTTTCGATTAAACCCGTGCAAAATCTGAGGCTTCACGTCGCCGATTGACCTGCCGAAGGTTCCCTTTGCGGCATGTCGTTCCGTCCGACCCGATGGCCGTGCGTGAAGTCTACGCTGGTGTCACCGATACTGCGAATTATAGAAACGACAGGGCTTCGGTGCAAGCGGAGAACCGTATATCGAATTTCTCCGCGGAAATCCACTGCGCGGTGTGCGCACGAAACGCGAGCATCTGCGTGGCAACAACCAAATGTAGCGATTCCAAGCCGCTTATCCACATTGGGTGGGGTTTTACAAGGTTGATTCACCCGTTTGAGACCGATAGAGTCGAACTATCAGCTTTAGACCCGCGTCTGGTGACGCGGCGACCGGCTCATGGGGAAATTTATGCTCAAGCTCAAAAAAGTTCAGATTCTGGGATTCAAGTCGTTTTGCGATCGCACTGAGGTTCAGCTGGCCGGCTCCGGCATCGCTGCCATTGTTGGTCCGAACGGCTGCGGAAAGTCGAACATCTCGGACGCCATTACCTGGGTACTGGGCGAGCAGTCGGCCAAGAGCCTGCGCGGGATCAAGATGGAAGACGTCATCTTCGCCGGGACACGCGACCGCAAGCCGACCGGCATGGCCGAGGTCTCGCTGACGCTGGTAGACCCGGATGTGTACGACGGCGATCAGGATCGGAACGACTCCCCCGACGTGACCATTGACGGCAGCAAAGTAACCGACTGGGACGAAACGAAGCTGCGCGAAGAGCAGGCGCTGGAGACCGAAGAGGCTGTCGCCGAAGCGCAACCCGGCACAGTTCTGAATCCCGAAGACGCCGAGGCGGTCACCGAAGCTACCGAGGGTATTCCGGGCAGCGGGGTGGTGTTGAAGATTCGTCGCCGCAAATTCGGCCGCACTCCGATTCGCGCGGGCGAGTTGACCATTACGCGCCGACTGTTTCGCTCGGGCGATTCCGAATATCTGCTGAATGGCAAGATCTGCCGGCTGCGCGATATCCAGGACATCTTTATGGGTACAGGCCTGGGCGGCGAGAGCTACGCAATCATCGGGCAAGAACGTATCGGCCAACTGCTGAGTGCAAAGCCGCAGGATCGTCGGTCGATCATCGAGGAAGCAGCGGGCATCACGCGCTTCAAGACCAAGAAGCGCCTTGCGGAATTGCGGTTAGAAGCCGCGCGGCAGAACCTCTCGCGCGTCAACGACATCTTTGAAGAAGTGACCAAGCAGATGACCACGCTGAAGCGTCAGGCCGCAAAGGCCGAGCGCTACGGGCAGATTCGCGATGAACTCCGCGAGAAGCTGCGCGTTGCTCTGGCAAGCCGAATCGCGCAGCTCGATGCAGATCAGACGAGCACCACAGCGCAGATCGCCGCGTTGACAATCGATATAGACGCGAAGGTTGGACAGATTGAAGCGATGGACGCGGAACATAGCGAGGGCGTGACGCATGGCTACGCGCTCGACCAGGAAGTACGCGAGCATGCAGCCACGGCGAACCAGTCGGCGGTAGAGCTAGAGCGCATTGCAGCCCGAACAGCGGCAAATCAGGATCGCGTTGCCGAGCTGACGGCAAGGCTGGCGACGGGTGCGCAGGAGTTGGAGGCGGCTCGTGCACAGTTGGCTGGGCTGGCTGGCGAACAGGAAGAGCAGAAGACGTTTCTGGAGTCGGCGAACGCCGAGGCGGGCGACTCGCGAGCTGAGGCGCAGAGGCAACAGCAGGCAGCGCAGGAGGCCATGCGCGCTGTGAACATGAGCGAGCAGCAGACCGAGCAGGGCCGTCGCGCGGCGATGGAGTTGCTGCAGCGTGCGGGGCGGATTCGCAACGAAGAGGCCCAGGCAGAAGCTGCGCTTGCAGGGCTGGAGCAGGAGTCCCAGCGGCTTATTGCTGAGTCGTCGCGCGCGCACGAAGAGCTGGCTACGCTCTCGCAGCAGCGCGGGCAGATCAAAATGTCACACGAAGATGTGAGCCAGCGCGTGAAGCGGCTCGAAGTTGAGATCTCTGAGCTGCGCTTGAGCATCGAAGCGGCGCGCACCGAGGAGTCGGAGAACAAGCGTAAGGGCGACAAGCTGCGTGGAGAAGTGGCGAGCGGGAATGGTCGTCGGCACTCGCTGGAAGGCTTGATCCGCGATCACTCCTACTCGACCGACACGGTCAAGAACATCTTCCGCATGGGCGCGAAGAAGAGCGCAGAGACGGGTCGCAAGAGCACGACAGTTGGCACGCTTGCGGACTTCCTCGAAGTCGACGGAGCTTATGAACAGGTCGTAGACGAGTTCCTGCGCGACGAGCTGAACTACATCGTCGTGAAGGATTGGGAAGCGGCAGAAGACGGCATCAAGCTGCTCAAGTCCGAGGTTGCTGGACGCGCAACGTTCCTCGTCGAGTCTGGTGTTGCACTTGAAGGACGGGAGAGCTCGATCAGGCCCAACGTTGAGGGCGTGAAGCCTCTTACAGAGTGCATCCGCGTATTGAACGGCTTTGGACGCTCACTCGAAGTTCTGCTGCCGAAGCTGCGTGACGGCTTTGTCGCTCCGGATGCGGAGACAGCCCGGACGCTGGCGCTGCAGTTCCCTGACGGCTACTTCCTCGCTCCAAGTGGCGAGACATTCCACCATGTTTCGGTTACCGGTGGACGCCCAAGCTCGGGTGGTCCGCTGGCTCTGAAGCGCGAGTTGAAGGAAGTGCAGACGAAGCTCGCGGCTCTGGAAGAAGAGCTGACGGCGACGGATGCGCGCACCGCTGTGGTGCAGCGGGAGTTGGCAGCGCAGAACTCCGCGCTCGAAGGCAAGCGGCAGGAGTTGCGCGACGCCGAACGCGAAGCAGCGAACTCCGGCGCAGCGTTGCGGCAGATGGAGTCGGAGTCGACGCGCATTGAACGCCGGCTGCAGGAGTGGATGGTGGCGACGGATCGCAATCGCGACGCGCGCAACCAGAAGACAGACCTGATCGCACAGCGGCAGCAGCAGGCAGCACAAGTTGAGGGCGAACGCGCTGCCATGGAAGCCAAGCTTGCGGAGCTGACGGCGAGTGTCGACCAGCTCCGTTCGCGGCGGGAAGAGTTGCAGATGGCAGCTTCGGCTGCGGCCGCGGCGCTGGCTGGGTTGGAAGAGCGCAGGCGTAATGCGCAGGCCAACTACGAGCAGACGGCGCGGCTCTTCAACGGGCAGCAGCAGCGGATTGGTCAGCTCGATCAGCAGCTTGCCAATGCGGCTACGGAGCGGCAGCGTCGCGAAGAAGAGACAGCGTCGCTGGCGGCGCAGCAGGAGCAGTTTGCAGAGGCTCGTGCAGTGGCTGTAGCTCAAGGCGCGAGGCTGACGGAAGAGGCTCATGCGCTCCGTGCGGTTACGGCAGCGCTGGATGCGAAGCTACGCGCGCTGCGAGGCGAGACCGAGGCGTTGCGCGAGCAGCGGTCCGGACTGCAGGCGCGGATTGCGAAGCTGACGTCAGACATTGAACACATTGAGACGACCTGCATGAATGACCTCGCGGTTCCGGCTCTTGAGTTGCGTGAAGATGCGTCGATTGCACGCATCGAGGGCGAGGCGCTGGTCGAGATGGAAGGCGAGGCGCGATCCCTAAAGCAGCGTCTGGAGTCGATGGGTCCGGTGAATATGATGGCGCTCGAGGAGTACACCGAGACGACGCAGCGGCACAGCTTCCTCGAAGGCCAGAAAACGGACCTGCTGGAGTCGATCGACAATACGCAGGCGTCGATCAAGGAGATCGACGATGTGTCGCGGGTGAAGTTCGATGAGGCTTACAAGGTGATCAACGAGAACTTTGGGGTGACGTTCTCGAAGCTCTTCGGCGGCGGCCAGGCGTTTATGCGGCTGACCGATCCGGACAATCCGAACTCGGATGCGAGCGGCATTGAGATCGTCGCGTCGCCGCCGGGCAAGAAGCTGCAGAACATCCTGCTGCTAAGCGGAGGCGAGAAGGCTCTCACAGCGCTCTCCCTACTCGTTGGAATCTTCCAGTTCCAGCCTGCGCCGTTCTGCATTCTGGACGAAGTTGACGCGCCGCTGGATGAGACGAACGTCGCGCGGTACGCGAAGATGATCAGCGAGATGAGCGAGAATACGCAGTTCATCGCGATCACCCACAGCCGCCGCACGATGCAGCAGGCGGACGTGATCTACGGCGTGACGATGCAGGAACCGGGCGTTTCGAAGATTGTGAGCGTGAATCTGGGTCAGGGAAATCGAAGCCAGGATCGGGAGCAGCGGCGGGTCGCTTAGGGGAGCTGAAAGGGGTTGATTGCCTACACGCAAGTGACTCTCAGGAAAATAATCACACAGCTTGGAGTAGCGAGTTCAGAGTGGTTCTTGATTGGGATAGGCACCCTTGGGTGCAAGGAAGTCCTCCATTGAATAAGCGTGTGTACAAATTCGTCAAAGCGGAACATGCAATCAGTAATTTGGCGATGGCGCGGTTGAAGCTCTCCACCATTCATGATCTAAACGACCCGTTTGACTTTTTTGCGGCTATTGACACAACAGACGCGCGAATTGCAACGGTGGTTCAAGAGATGTTTGAACACTATCGGGAAAAGATTGGATTGCTTTGTTTGAGCAAGAACTGGGACAACTTACTTCTGTGGAGTCACTATGGCGATTCACATACTGGGATATGTCTCGGCTTCGATATTTCTGATAATCGCGATTCTGAGGCTAGCCTCGACGTTCTTTATCAGCCGAATCTCCTGCAAATCCGTTGCTTGCAGGATTTGAACTTTGACTTAGTAAATCGGCTCTTACGCACCAAACACGAGTGCTGGAGCTACGAACAAGAGGTACGGATGATCGTGGGACTAGACGATCCGCCGGACTCGAACGGTCAATACTGGTTCGATTTTGGACCACTGTTCCAACTGAAGGAAGTCATCATTGGCGCACAGTGCCATCCCACCAATAGCAAAAAGGTCGCAGCGGCGATCCAGCACTACGGCGACGCTGTAGTGTGCAGATGGGCAGGCATGCGCCCGGATGCATTTTTGTTGGTCAAGCAGGATCATCCTTCCCTATGGCACACCGACTTCAAATAGAAAAAGCCTGGACATTTTTGGCATGGGTCATTCCGCTCAGCCGGGTGCCCCATTCATCGCGTTTCTGTTCCTCGCGATGAGTGGGCATTCGCGAAGCGAACCGTCTTCTTAAGCTAGCCTCGACATCAACTCCCACCCACTCATCGCGAAAAGACCGCGATGAATGGGGCACCCAAAGTGTTGGCTAGACATGCTGAGGAAATGCGGGTACAGCAGTACAGTTCGGTTCTGATACCGTTTTTGTATGGCTGATGCGTTGCTTTCGTCCGATCTTGGTTCCCTTCCCTTGCTGGCTCGCGGCAAGGTACGCGATATCTACGCTGTCTCCGATGAACCGGGGGCGGATCTAGTGTTTATTGCTACCGACCGCATCTCGGCGTTTGACCATGTGCTGGGGTCGGGGATTCCCGATAAGGGGCGGATTCTGACGCAGATTTCGCTGTTCTGG
>JAYVZU010000593.1:0-9134 GCA_043783075.1 Rhodanobacteraceae bacterium | reverse complement strand
TGAGGTATTCCCTCGGTGGCTGAAGCCGGATGATTTTGCTTCCCTTGCGGCGCGGCCGAAACCGTGCCCTTTCAAAACGGGGACTTTTCGGCAACCTCTGAAGGCCCGGTACATCGCTGGCACCAAAACATGGATCGGACTTTCAGTCCTCGGATTCCCGTCTTTTGGGATCCTGGGCTTCGCCCAAAGCTGGTCGAGAACGGGCCTTTGGCCCTCGAACAATGCTGCCGGAGCTAGCGGCATAGTCGACTACGGAGTCTGTCGCCGGTTTTGCCGACCTCGTGGTATGAAACGGGGAGGATCTTGCGTTTTCGCAAAAAGAGCATAATCCCACAGCTGTCAGCTATGAGCTATCAGCGAACAGCCATTCTTGTCTCTTATTCGATTCGGGTTTAGCCAGAATGAGGGCGGTGGTTGGGTTGACTTTATCGCATCATTCGATGGGCCGGGCGGGGCACGCCAGATAAGCTTTCCGCAATGTGCGAGATAGGCTTTGCGAAGGCTCAGCGATTTCTCCGTATCATTAGAAAAAATTAAGACGCACTGATAACAAAAAAGCAGTAAGTGATTGACAAATATAGAACTAAATCTATTTTCAATCAAAACATTGACAATCATATATAGAAAAGGTTATTTTGGTGATGGGTACTCTTACCCTTGGACATGACAATGAAGCGTAGCATCTTTGTGGCCACCCTCGCCCTGACCCCAGCCCTGCTCCACGCTCAGGCAGCTCAGCCTGCACATACCGCCTCCAAGTACGTTCTCGAGGCTCGCGCCGCAGCACCGGCAGCGATCAAGTCGGTTGACGACAAGAATTCTCCCAGCACCCTCCGGATTTCCACGGGCGTCGTCGCCCCCAAGCTGATCAAGTCGGTCAACCTTGCCGGCACTTCCGGCGTTCACCAGATCCTGCTCGCCAACGATGCGATGGTAGTTGTATCCATGACCGTTGAAGCGAATGGAACGACCTCCAACCTCTCGATCGCCCAGGGGACGAACCCGATCATCGACAAGGAAGTTCTTGCGGCTGTTAGCCAGTATCGTTACGAGCCGGGCACGCTGGACGGCAAGGCGTATGCCCTGCCGGTCCGTCTGCAGGTCCTCATCCAGCGCGGGGTCCAGTACTAAACCGCGGATAACCCGAGCTTCTATTCCTCCCCCGCGCACCCTGGCCCACACCGCAATAGCAAATAGGCCAAGCGAACTCGAAAGAGCTCGCCTGGCCGGTTTGGTTGAAAAGCTAGAGCATTTCCAGCGAAGGTGTGTGGTAGTCCAAGAGCGACTACGGAGATTCTGGCTTCGCCAGAATGACGACAGTCGTGGGAGGGCTGCCTAATGGTAATGGTGAAATTGCACTAACTGCGAAGGAATGAAGCCCATGCCGGTAAGGGTTCGAAGAGCAACATCCCACTTAGTCAGAGTGCTGTTCCCGCAGCCATTCTCACCAGTAATAACGGTCAGTATTGGAGCGCTCACTGAGGATGAGCGACTTGCTTCTGCTTTAGGTCAGCTTCGAGCTTCTGCTGCCACATTCGTTCCACCGCGACGCCCTGACGGGCTGCCTCAGCAATCTTCTGGGCGAGTTTTTCTAAGTCTCTGACCATAGCCAAATTCTACTTCTCGTCCTCATCAATCTCATCGTCATTCTCGATGTCCTCATCCTCGACGTCCATCTCCGCCACCTGGACGCCGCCGCCCTGTGTTTCGACCAGCACCTGAATCCGGCCTTCGGCCTTCTCCAACTCCAGCTTGCAGGCGTTTGAGAGGTGGACACCCTCTTCAAACAGGCGTACCGACTCATCCAGGGTCAGTTCCCCGCGCTCCAGCCGCTCCACGACGGCTTCAAGTGACGTCAATCGCTCTTCAAAACTAGCCATATCGAATCCTCTACGCACTCCCCACTACCAACTACTCACTGACCCTAGGAGAACCCGATGACCTGGGCCGCCAACTTATATTTCCCAAACGGTGCGCTTACCTGGACGCCCTGCACCCGGCCCCGGACCTCGGCCAACATCTCTTGCGCGATGGCCACGCCCTCGGCGATGGCGGCTTCTTTGGTTCCCGCTGCGCCCATGCGGTCCAGAATCTGCTGTGGCATGCTGACCTTGAGGTCATTCCTCATAAACTCGGCATTTTTGACGCTGGTCAGCGGCCAGATTCCCGCGATGATGGGGATTCGGAAGCCTTCGATTCGCTTGAGGAACTGTTCGAGCAGGCGCAGGTCGAAGACTGGCTGGGTGATGCCGTATTCTCCGCCAGCCTCAACTTTTGCGGCAAAACGGCGCACTTCGTTGTCTATATCGGGCACACCGGGATTTGCTGCGACGGAGATCGTAAACCCGGTCGAGCCGCCCATCGCATTCCCACCGATGTCGAGCCCGTGGTTGAGGCCGCGGACGATCTTCGTCAGGCCAATCGCGTCGACGTCAAAGACTGCGGTTGCGTCTGGATAGCTACCCATCTTGGGCGGGTCGCCCGTGAGGCACAAGATATTTTTCAGTCCGATTGAGGCGGCACCGAGCAGATCGCTTTGGATTCCGAGAAGGTTGCGATCGCGGCAGGTGTAGTGCAGCACTGTCTCGATCCCGACGCGCTGCTGCATCTGGACGCAGAGGCTCATGGCGCTCATTCTGGCGCTGGCCCGCGGCGAATCCGGGACGTTGATCGCGTCCACACCGAGCCGCATGAGTTCTCGCGCGCCGTCCAACTCCTTTGTGCAGTCGAAACCCTTGGGCGGCACTATCTCGACGAGTGTACAGAACTCGCCGGCGGCAATCATTGCGCCGACTTTTGAGCGGTCCTTTAGCGGCGGCGGCGTGAGTCTGCCCTGCTTGACCGGCTCGGCGATGCCCGATTCCACGGAAGCAACGCCGTTTACCTGGGCATCCAACGCCCGAAGTGCACCGCGCATTGATCGCGTGTACTGCGGCGTTGTGCCGCAGCAGCCGCCTACGAATCGTGCGCCAGCCTTGACAAACTTCTTGGCGAAGCTCGCCATGTACTCCGGCGACGTCAGATACAGACTTCGCCCGTCAATGGACTTCGGGGTACCGGCGTTCGGCATCGCGGCGAGCGGAAGGTTGGTTACCAGGCGCATCCGTTCGATGACGGAAAGAACAATTGCGGGGCCCTCGCTGCAGTTGCAGCCGACTGCGTCCGCGCCCCACTCGGTCAGCTTCAGCGCGGCGTCTTCCGCTGAGGTCCCGTCGAGGCAATGGCCGTCGTCGTCGACCGTGACCATGACGATCGTGGGGATTCCGCCACCCTCTCTCTTGGCGGCGCGAAGTGCGAGTTCGGCCTCCGCCATGCCGGTCATGGTCTCAATGATGATGAGGTCGGCGCCGACACCCTGGCCGCCCTCGACGAGCGCGCGCACCTGCTGGGCGAACGCGGCGTAGGCCTCGCCCTCGGTGATCTTGGAATCCGGGCCCAGCCGCACGCCGAGCGGGCCGATCGCGCCGGCCACGAAGGCGTCGCTGGCCTGCTTTTCGCGCATGTGTTCCACACACTGCCGGGCCAGCTTCACGCCGGCGATATTCAGTTCGTAAACGCGGCCTTCGAGTCCGTATCGCTCCAGCCGAACGGCGTTGGCGCCAAAGGTGTTGGTCTCGATAACGACTGCGCCAGCCTGGAGATATTCGGTGTGGACCTCGCGAATGAGGTCGGGCTGCGAGACGTTGAGTTCGTCGTAGCAGCGATTGATAAAAATGCCTCGCCCGTACAACATCGACCCCATTGCGCCGTCGCACAGGACCGTACTGCCGGTAAACAAACGAGTCACTGCAGCCTTTATCGCGGACTCCGGGGCGGCTGTGTTAGCCACCTGTGCTTCAACCTGTGCCATCTCATCATCCTAAGCCACCAACCGGAACCTTCCAAACGCGCTCCCAATCGGCGCGTCGATCCGTCTTATCGTCACACCGTTTGTTATACTCATGAGAGCCAGCTGGCCGAGCATTTAATGCCGCCGCACTCAAGTTTGGAGCCGTTCAAGTTGATTATTCGCAGTCTCTCCGCACGTCCCGCGTCGTGGATCTCGTCCGCACGGCAGCATTGCAAGGTTTCAGTCTCGGCTCGCGGCCTCCTGCTCGGCTTGTTGACCACCTGTGCTGTTGCGGCCATTACGGCCTGCAGCCACAATGTTTACCAGTTTCCGCTGTACACGTTTGCTGGTCGTCCGATTCCCCCCAGCTCTCTTGGCGAGCGCGTTCTGGTTGGCGTGACATACAACGGATCGAGCGGCGGCCTCGTCATTTTGGACGGTCTGCGTGATCTGCGCAACAACATTCAGAACACTGTAGCCGGATACTCCATCTCCGGTTACAGCGGCGGATACCCCAGCGCGATCCTGAACTTCCCGGAGCAGATGCGCGGATACGTGTATTCCAACTCGTCGCCGTATCCGGTTGGCATTGTGAACTACTCGACTGAAAGCTCCTCGGGCTCGGCTGGCAGCTTTGGTGGCCAGGCGAACTCGGTTGCAGCTTCCCCCGACTTTGGCCGTCTGTTCGGCGCCGTCGAAGGCAATGGCCAGATCATCGTGATCGACCAGCAGCTTGGGCAGAACTTCGCGCTGAACCTGCCGAATGTCTATAAGGTAGCTGTCAACACCGGCGATAGTGTGGCTCTCGCCATGGTGCGGAACTCCGACACGCTGTATCGCATTATCAAGCTGAACACGACGCAGGCTACCGTTGCGCCTCCGGGCGCGGTCGAGTGCCAGCCGAATATCCTGCCGATTTACTGCGTTGTCCCGGTTCCGGGCAAGTATGACCGCCCGTATGGCGCTACGTTCTCGCTCGATGGCTCGAATGTGTACATCACGAACTGCGGCCAGGAGTGCGGCGGCGGATCGAACGGCGGAGCTGGCATCAGTGTCATCCCGCAGTCGGCCCTGCTGATCAACCTGTATCCGACCTCAGCCACCTACCCGCCCGTCGTTACGCAGACGGTGTCGATCCCGAGTGGGGTTACGGACACGATTCTGGATGGGACCTATATGTACGCAGCGGGGCAAAAGCTGCAGTCGAACGGTCTCTACGCGGGCAATCTGACGATGATTCCGCTGGCGACGATGGTCCCGGGGGCTCCGGTCTCCATCTCTGACGGCGCGCACACGAAGTTGCTGTTCGCCGACGACAACACGCTCTGGATCGGCTCGCAGTTCTGCGCCAACGGTCAGCGCGCGTTCCTGGCTTCGACCGGAAACACGACGCAGGCGGCGAACTACAACTGCCTCACCCGCGTCGTGCTGAATGGGACGACGGCTCCGACGGCCTCGATCGTCCCGGCCGTGAACCAGAACACCGCGACCAAGGCTAAGTACCCGAATAACGACCAGAACTACTACTACTACGGCTCGCTGACCGGCATCTGCTGGATCCAGACGTTCCACAAGGTCTACACGGCATACGGCGGCCAGATTCACGCGTTCAATACTGCCGATGGGTCCGAGATCAACAACGTCAACATCACGGTTCAGGGCACTGCATTGGATGTGGCTTATATGGATGCACTAACGAATACGGCTAATTAGTACAGGGAAGAGTACTTTTGGGAAGGGCACGGCTTGAGCCGTGCCTTTCGTCCATTAATCTATTCGG
This sequence comes from Rhodanobacteraceae bacterium, assembly GCA_043783075.1. Lineage (GTDB taxonomy): Bacteria > Acidobacteriota > Terriglobia > Terriglobales > Acidobacteriaceae > Edaphobacter. The sequence goes on along the minus strand of JAYVZU010000593.1, from coordinate 3,525 downwards.
GCTTTAGAAGATGCTGAAAGCATCTAAATCTGTTTCGGCATATTCCCTCGGCGGTTAAAGCCGAATTGTTTCTACTTCACTTGCGGCGCTGCTGAAGCCTCGCCCTTTCAAAACAGAGTCCTTTTCGCAATCACTCTTGCCCCGATGTCCATTCTTCCGCGAGGAGCCACGAACATGGCCAACACGATAGTCGATATCCTAGCAATTGCCGCTCACCGCGATGATGTTGAACAGACGTGCGGTGGAACGCTGCTTGTGCAGCAGGTGCTGGGCTGGAAGACAGGCATCCTCGACTTGACGCAGGGTGAATCCGGTACGCGGGGGACGGCTGCTGAGCGTGAAGCTGAAGCCAATGCCGCTGCTGCGATACTCCGAGTCTCCCACCGCGAAGCCCTCGATCTACCTGACGGCAGCCTCCAGAACACGCTGGAAGCGCGGCTGAAGATTGCTGCTGTGTTGCGTCGACTGCGGCCTCGTGTGGTCATTCTGCCTTACTGGCAGGGTCGTCACCCCGACCACTATACCGCCGCTACGCTTGGGTACGAAGCGTGCTTTGCCGCTGGCCTATCGAAGCTGGATATTCCTGGTGCGCCGCATCGGCCGTACAAGATTCTCTATGCGTCGCTGTACGCCGATGTCAGACCTACTTTCGTGGTCGACATTACGCCTCACATTGAAACGCGGCTTCAGTCTCTGCTTGCTTACCGCTCCCAGTACGGTGCCCAGCCGACGGGAACGGGCCTCTTCGTTCCTGAAGAGGATATCCGCGAGCGGACTTTTGCGACCGCTCGCCACTACGGTTTACTTGCCGGCGTCCGCTATGCCGAGCCCTTCGTCCAGAAGGAAGTCTCGGCCGTGCAGGATTTGATGCATCTTCCTGTCGCCTCCATCTAACTCCCTTCCCTGCCACAAATCCGCACCCCGCAATAGCCATTCCCACCCGTTGGACGCGACTCCCCCAATCGCACGTTGCCTTAATGACTTATCTCTCTATCGGCGAGGAAACATTCGCCGCCTAGGCGACACTTTGTCCGGCCCTGCGCATCGCACTGCCCACTGCTTCGTAATTGTTGCCTTCCGAAGATTTCTCCGGTTATGCAATCCAAAACGAGACAGGTGACGTTGAGTAATTAACAGGCACGAACGGCAGTGTCTCCTACGCACCATCAACCCGGAGAGGTAAATCATCGTGAACATCCCCAGCGCAGACAAAATCAGTGAACTGTATCAAAAGGGCGTCTCCAGACGCAATTTTCTGGTCGGAGCCGGAGCCACCGGTGCCGCATCCGTTCTCGCAGGTTGCGGCGACAACAGCATGGCCGCATCCCCAACCGTCATCGCAACCGCATACACCGACGCCGACATCCTGAACTTCGCGTTGAACCTTGAATATCTCGAAGCCGAGTTCTATCTCCGCTGCGCTACCGGCTCAGGACTCTCCGCAGCCGACGCAGGTACCGGTGCAGGCACCGTCACTGGCGGAGCCCAGGTTACCGGCCTCACGTCTGCCCAGCAGAACATCCTCAATGAGATCGCTTACGACGAACAGCAGCACGTCCGCTTCCTTCGTTCGGCGCTTGGGGCATCTGCCGTGGCCCGCCCCAATATCGACCTCAGCAACTCCTTCAATGCCCTAGCCAGCGCTGCCGGAATCGGCTCCACCTTCAATCCGTATGCGAACTTTGATGCGTTCATTGTCGGCGCGTTTGTCTTCGAAGATGTCGGCGTGACCGCATACGCAGGTGCCGCACCGCTGATCAGCGCAGCTGGAGTTACGTCCGGATTGCTAGCCGCTGCAGCCGGCATTATGGCCGTCGAGGCTTACCACGCAGCCTACGTCCGCACCTACCTGACCGCGCAGGCGATTGCCAGTTCGTCCTACGCCTATCTGGGCTATGCGAACAAGGTTTCGGCTCTCCGCGCCACCCTGGGCGGCGGTAATGAGACCACGCTGACGGTCCCCACGGGAACGGCACCGTTCATCACGACCATCCCAACCGCCAGCGCGATTGTTGCGGCGACCACCACCAACGCGATCGCGTTTGCGCGCACGACTGACCAGGTGATGCACATCGTGTATGGCTCGGCTGGTGCAGGTGCAGGCGTCAAGTCCGGCGCGTTCTTCCCCAACGGACTGAACGGCAAGATCACCGCCACCCTCAGCTAGTCACTCCTCAAACGCGGACCAAAGGACAAGGAAAACACAATGGCAACTCAAGAGACACAGGTACTAGACAACATCATCGCCAGCAGACGCGCTCTGCTGGTCGGCGGCGGAGCAGCCCTTGCGGCGCTCGCCCTCACCAAGCCCGCAGCGGCAGCTTCAACCGTCACGGCCTACACCGATAATGACATCCTCAACTTCGCCCTGAACCTCGAATACCTCGAAGCGAATTTCTACTACCTCGCGGCGTTCGGAACTAATATTTACACCACCAATTCGCTGTATCCGACTGGCGCTGGCGTCATGGGAATTAGCGGCGTGGGTACACAGGGAACGGTCGTCACCAAGCCCACCACCTGCAAGGTTCCATTCACTACGCTGCAGGTCGCAAGCTACTGCGTCGAAACGGCAATTGAAGAGGGCAAGCACGTGGCGTTTTTGCGCTCCGCACTTGGCTCCGCAGCGGTGGCCCAGCCGCAGATCGACCTGGTCACGTCGTTCAATGCACTAGCTTCACTGGCAGGGATCGGCGCTGCGTTTGATCCCTTCGCCTCCGACGCAAACTTCCTAATTGGCGCTTATATCTTCGAGGATGTAGGTGTCACGGCGTACAAGGGCGCGGCACCGCTGATCACCAACAAGACGACGATCCTGCCTGCGGCTGCTGGAATTCTTGCGGTTGAGGCCTACCATGCTGGACTGGTGCGCACGACCATCAACGCGCTCGACCCGACCGGCGCACTTGGTCTGCTGGGCTACACGCAGAAGATCTCCGCAGTCCGCACCGGGGCCGCTCAGGCCGCTACGACCACCAAGGTGGTGGACGACTTCGGTCTGCAGAATCAGACAGTGTCGCTCTCAGGTGGCTCGAACGTGACTGCAACGACGATTGTGGATGCTGATCCCACGAACGTCATCGCCTTCTCTCGGACCACGACCCAGGTTCTCAACATCGTTACCGGCGGCAACGCTGTGACGACCGGCGCGGCCGCCAAGGGAGTGTTCTTCCCGAACGGCCTCAACGGCCTCTTTATCTAACCCAGCGAAACGCTCCCGGGTTCCCCATGTTCGTCGTCGCCCAATTGCGACGGACATGGGGTCTTTTTTGTTTTGCATGGGAGGCGCTAGCGCTTGCGCATTCGCGCCAAGCCGCGGAGGTACTCGCGCACGGGCTGCGCTGGCGTACCCCAGTAGACGACGCCCTCGCCGTCGATCTTCTTACCAGGCAATACCCCGCCCTGCCCGCCGAGAATCACTCCCCTGCCGATCGTTACCTTCTCGCCGAGCCCAACCTGGCCGCCGAGCATGGCACCATCCTCGATGACGCACGACCCCGCCATGCCGACCTGCGCGGCCATGAT
>JAYVZU010000592.1:0-27242 GCA_043783075.1 Rhodanobacteraceae bacterium | reverse complement strand
ACTATGTATTACCCCACCCTGCAACGATAAGGCCGTTGCGAGGATGGGGCACCCGGTTTTGTGTTTGCTTGCGATGTTGGTGTTCACCAGCTGCGCACCGCCGCGTGGCAACTCCATCGTCATCGGGGCCAAGAACTTCACGGAGCAGGTGGTCCTTGGCGAGCTTGTCGCGCAGCAAATTGAAGCTGCTTTCGCCGATGAGGGCCAGCCGAATTACCACGTCGAGCGCCGCTTCTACCTTGCCGGAAGTTACCTATGCCAGCAGGCGCTTGTCACCGGCCGCATCGACGGATATGTCGAGTACTCCGGCACCGCGCTGACCGCGATCCTCAAGCAACCGCTTCCGCCGGTGAAAGATCCCGCCGCAGTATTCTCGACAATCAAAGCCTTGTATGAAGCTCGCTACAAAGTTCGCGTCGAGCCGGGACTCGGTTTTGAGGATACTTTCGCGATGGTCGTCCGTGACGACGACGCCGACCGCGACCACCTCGCAAAAATCTCCGATGTTCAACCCCGTGCAGACCAGATGCGCCTCGGCGTCGGCTACGAGTTTCAGGCACGGCCCGACGGCCTTTCTGGCCTACAAACTGCATACCAGCTGCATTTTGCGCCCCCCCGTGTGATGGACCTCGGCCTACTCTACCGCGCGCTCGCCTCGCATCAGGTCGATATCGTCGCTGGCAACTCTACCGACGGCCCCATCCGCGCGTTGGGCTTCCGCATCCTCGCCGACGATCGCCACTACTTCCCGCCGTACGAAGCCGTCCCCCTGATTCGCGAAGACTCGCTTTCTCGTCACCCCGAAATCCAAACCGCTATCAACCGGCTCGCTGGCAAAGTCTCGGCCGCCGAGATGCAAGCTATGAACGACGCGCTGGATGGCCGCCACGAAGACGTCGGCACCATAGTCCGTAAATTTCGTATCGGAAAGGGGTTGTAGATGGTCGAACCGTGGCTTAGAGGTACCCTCACCGAATTCGAAGCTGTACCCCGCCAAATCCTGCATGCTCTTGAACTTGCGGCCGAAGATATCGACCAGTGGTGTTCTACTCTCAGCGACGACGACATGGAGGCACGCCCGTTCTGGCTCGCCCCGGTCGGCTTCCACTTGCGCCACATCGCGCGGAGCCTCGACCGCCTGCTCACCTATGCCGAGGGTAATCAACTGTCGGACGCCCAACTCTCCACGCTCGCCACAGAGCTGACGGCAACCCCGGACGTATCTGCGACTCTCGCCGAGGTCCGCGAGGCTATCGCTTTATCTGGGGAGCGCGTCAAACATATTAGCCCCGCGTCGTTCGACGAGCCGCGGTTTGTGGGTCGCAAGCGCCTCCCCACCACAGTGGTTGGTTTGCTTGTACACTGTGCTGAGCACACCCAGCGGCACGTGGGGCAGGCAATCACTACAGCCAAGGTTGTCGCGGGATTGAAGGCGGCACGGGTCGCCGGCGACGCCCCCGACCTGCCATTGCAGTAATGCTTGGTGTCTAATGGCCGATACACTCGCAAGAGCGTTCCCGAGTGTCGGTTTGGCAAGGTGAAATGATGCGTTTTTCTCTGATTCGACGTGTTGCTGTCCCCATCGTTTGTGTCGCCGCAAGTTTCGTGACAGGTTGCGGGTCTGGCACAGCCTCTTCCTCCAATTCCACTGGTGGCGGACCGGTTGTACCCTCGATAACGCCTTCCATCGCCGCGACTCCAGCGCTGGCGGGCGCGCAACTCGTAACGATCATCGATCAGATCGCTGGCGCCACACTCTACTACACGCTCGACGGTTCGACGCCGACGGCGAACTCCACCCAGTACCTCGCGCCATTTCTCCTGACCTCCACGGCGACAGTTAACACCATTGCTGTCTCTGGCTTTACGCAGAGCTCTGTCGTCAGCCAGCTCTACACGTTGAGCATTCCGTCCAAGACGATGGTCTGGAGCGACGAGTTCACCAACGCATCCAGTGCGAACGCCCAGCCCAACCCGGCCCTCTGGACCTACGACGCCGGTGCGACCGGTTACGGAAATTCCGAACTGCAGGATTACTGCGCCTGGGGTTCCAACCTCGCGCCCTGCACGACCTCCAATCCAAACGTTTACGTCGGAACCGACGGCTACCTGCACATCGTTGCCGCGCAGCCCAGCTCTGGCGTCTACACGTCGGCCCGCATTCGCACGCAGGGTCTCTTCAGCATGTCGTACGGTCGCCTGGAAGCTCGCATGATGCTCCCCGAAGGAGCGGGCCTGTGGCCCGCATTCTGGCTTATGGGAAATAACTTCGCCACCGCAGGCTGGCCTATATCCGGCGAGCAGGACATTATGGAGCACGTCAACGCACCGACACCGGATATCGTATACGGCTCCGTCCACATGCCCAACGGACACTTCTCCCACACCTTCCCGTTTTCGTCCCCCGCGCCCTCGCCCGTCTCGGCGGCTGGCTGGCACACGTATGGGATGATCTGGACCAAGGGTTTCGTGAAGTATTACGTTGACAATAACGTCTATGCGACATACGACGCTGCGAACCTCACAGCCGGTGGCGCGACCTGGCCGTTCGACTCCGGCAACTCCAACTTCATCATCCTCAATCTTTCGGTCGGCGGTACATTCCCGGGTTCGCCGAACTCGTCGACGACCTTCCCATCCCAGATGCTGGTCGATTGGGTCCGGCTCTATACCAACTAGGCGCTCCTAAAACCGAAGGAAGGTTGAGATCTCGATCACGCGATTGGCACTCCCGGTACCATTGCCAGTTGCGAGTGCAATTGATTGTCCAAACAGGGGAGAATTTAGTGTGCCCACTGGAGACGCCAGGTTCACCTGATTGAACAAATTCTGCGCGTCAAGCCCGATGTCGAGAGAGAACTGGTGATCGACATGGGGCTTCTGTCCTGTCGCCAGTTTGGCGACCGGAGCGCCTGCTAACGGCTTCAGCGCGGGACCAAAGCCAATCGTCTTGTTCAGGTTTAGGTTCACAACGAACAAGCTTGGACTCCTGCCATAGTTCACCGGGATAATCGTCTGTCCGGCAATCGGGCTGGTGTCGAAGCTGCCGTACTTTGTCGATACCACGGAAGACCGGGCCATGTCTGTAGCGAAGGCAGGTCGATCGTTGAAGATGCTGTCGCCGTTCAGATCCTGCCCGACAACAATGTTGAACGGAGCGCCACTCCGCGCCGTGATGAAGGACGTAGCCCGGAGGCGAAACGGCAACTCAAGCGCTGAGCCCATCGATACCTGATGTCGAATGTCGCCACCCGACCGTCCATAGTCCGCCGCAAAGTTGTACGAGTTAGAGACGAAGCCGCTATCCGAATTGGTTCTCACCGATTGCAGTTGGTAATACCCGTACAACAAGAGCTTGTTGGTGAAGTGAAGGTAGAAGTTCGTGGTCAGACGTTTGGAATTCAGATCGCCCTCTGAGGCGTATTGATAGATATTCTGGGTCCCGCCAAATGGCCGCGTACCGCTCGTTGGCACCGACGAGTTATATGTTCCGGGCAGTGGGGCGTTGGTGTTCTGCGTCAGTAGTGTATGCACGCCGCGTGTGCCGAGCCACGAGACGGTAACGGACCCGTGGCCTCCAATCCTTCGCTCCAGCGAAACTGTCGTCGAAAGAAAGTAGGGTGCGTGGAACTTCGGGCTGATTTGATAGATTGCCGATTGCGTTTGCGCACCGGTAAGGTTTGCCTGACTCGAAGTCGGGTCGAAGAATTGTGGCTGCGTCACGATGAACTGCTGCTGGGTAATTCCATTCTGCCGCTCTGATTGCAAGACATTACTTGACGCGAGCCGGTAGTAAAAAATGCCCGCCCCGCCCCGCAATGTGTAGTTCACCGGCTTATTTTTGCTGGGCCGTACCAGCCATGCGAACCCGAAGCGCGGTGCCAGGTCCGCGTAGTCCGCGATGTGGTTCTGCGTCTCGAAGCGAAGGCCGCCGCTCAGCGTCAGGTTGCTTCTGGCTTTCCAGTCATCCTGCAGGAACAGCCCCACATCGACCATCGTCACCGCTACATTCGGGTTTCCCTTGCTAATGGTGAACTGGCTTGGCCCACCGCCCACCAGTTGCAGCGCTGCAATCGATTTCGTTGGATTCTGTACCGTCACCTGATACGAGTTGCAGGTACTCAAAGGCGTACAGGACGGATTCAGCACCAGGCTCGCGAATGTGTAGGTTCCGTTGTAGTTTGCCTCCGAGTGATTCGCATCGCGTCCAACCCGCAGCCGAACGCCGAAGGTAAAGAACTGTTTTCTCTTCGAAGCCGAAATGTAGTTTTGCAGCTCAAAACGATCCTGGTTGTCGTTGTAATTCGCCCCGGAGTTGCCTCCACTCGAAAAGGCTCCGGCCACATTGACGGTGGGCAGAAAACTATCCGGGGTCTGACGGTCACGGCTGCGGACGAACTGGAAGCGCGTATCGTTGACAATTCTCGGCGACACAATCAGGGAGTTGCTCAGTTGCAGTGTCTGGTTGGTCGTCGAACCGTTGAAGCCAAGACTGGCCAGCGAAAGCTGCCCGATGCCGGCATTCGTCTGACCTGAATGCGCGATGGAATATCGCCCCACGAAGGAACTTTTCGCTCCAATTGCAGCATCCATGCGGGCGGAAAAGTTATACCCGGACGCCGGTGCCGAGACCGTCTGATGCAGGTAAACCTGATTGAAGTTCCCATCCAAAGTCTGGGCGTTGATAAGCGCATTATCCTGACCGCGAATGTGGCCGCCGCTTACGAAAAAAGCAGAGTGTTTGGTGAGTGGCCCATTCAAACTCGCATAGTTTGCAAACGAGTAGTACGACGGAGGATTCGTCGTGAATGGATTCTGCGTATTCAGGGCCGATGCGTTCCCAAAGGTGTAGAAGTCCCCGTGAAATTTAGCACTTCCGGGCTTCGTAAACACCTCGATACGTCCATTCCCCGGCGAGGTGTCGTATTGTGCCGAGTAGGGATTTTGATTGATGCGAATCTCGCGAATCGTGTCTCGTGGCGGCATTGTACTGCCGGGAAACCCGTCAATAAACAGGTCTGGGCTAGGACCGCCGGAGAGCGCCTGAAGTTGCTGCAAAAGCTGTACCGAATCCAATGGTAGCTGGTCGATCGCATCTCCTCGCAACGTCAACGAGTCGCCATTGTGGTTGGGATCCGTGTCCATCTGGCTGTCGTCGACCGTCACCTGTTGCGGCTGGTCCGCAATCCGAAGCTGCACATCAAGAATCCGGGGGCGATCGGTAGACAGCAGAAAATCGTTCATCGAGAACGTGGCAAACCCGGAAGCGGTCACCGTTAGGACGTACGGAACGTCGGCCTGCCCCTCGATGGAATAGCGTCCAAGGCGGTTCGTCGTTGTCCTGATGTTTGGACCACTCGTAGCCGGGTGCAACTCCACGGTCGCGTCGACGACCAATGCACCGGTCGGATCTGTCACAAACCCCATCGCCGCCGCGGAAGGTGACCGAGCCTGCGCCGCCAAAGAGGCAGCAAATACGCCGAGCATGATGATCCGGTAGAGCGGGGAGTACAAATGCGATATCACGTAGTCTCGAAAGGTTCAGATGAACTGCTCTGGGCGTCTGGGCGTCCTTTTGATATGACACGGGGTGCTAGAACTAATGTAAATCATTCCAGTAAGCTCAATGTGCGGTTATCCTACATCTTCGCAAGTTCTTTGCAACCTTAGGCTTGGCTGCGGCATTCAGCCGGTCAACGCCTCCTGCGCAAAGCCGTGGCCAAATACCTGCATTTGCTCATGTGGACATTACAGGATAGCCACGCTACACTTGCGTCATTCCGGTTGAAAATTTGTGTAATTTTTCTTACTGGCGGAGGTTCGTTCCATGCCAAGGGTGTCATTAACGCTAATTGCAGCCGCATTATGGGTGGTTGCAACTGCAGCGCAGGGCCAGCAGGCGCCAGCCAAATCCGCTGCACCATCGGTCATTCAACCCGGGGCTCCGGGAAAGCCGAGCAAGTCCGTAGCCGCTGATTCAGCACCAGTCAAACTAGCCGAACCCACCAAAGCGGACGTCGCGTTTATGCAGGGCATGATCATGCACCACGGCCAGGCAGTCGAAATGACGAAGCTCGTCGCGGCCAAGAGCCATAACCCGAACATTCTGGAACTCGGCAAGAAAATCGATATCTCCCAAACCGACGAGATGGGTTTTATGAAGCGCTGGCTGCAGGATCGCGGCAAACCGATCTCCGAGATGGAAGATATGCCGGGCATGGACATGAGCTCCATGATGCCTGCCATGCCAGGAATGTTGACGAAAGCGCAGATGGAAGCGCTTCGCAAAGCGGAAGGCCCTGAGTTTGATCACCTGTTTCTGACAGGAATGATGCAGCACCACAACGGGGCTTTGATTATGGTGAAGGAGCTTTTCGCAACTCCAGGAGCCGCGCAGGACGCCTGGCTTTTCGACTTCACCTCGGATGTAGACAACACGCAGCAGGCAGAAATCGACATCATGCGGCACATGTTAGCCAAGGAGAAATAAGAATGATCGCCAGATTTACCTCTACGTCGCCCCGCCGAGCGCTCGCGCTCGCCTTTGCATCCACTCTGGTCGGGTCCGCAGCTTTAGCCCAACGGGCTCCGCAAGTCATTCCTGCCCACCCCGTCGACCCCACGGTTTACGTCAATCCGCGCTCCGCTCCAGATGATCCGCGCACCGGCCTCAAAGGCGGCCTGTACGACGCGCAGGAGGCGATCTCCGGCCTCAAACTGGTCGTCACATCACCCAAGCCCGGTCATTTCGCTCCCGATATCGACGCCATCAAGAAGATGGAAGCAGCTCCGCCGCCCCCGGCTCCGACCCCCGGCAGCGCCACCACCCCCCGTGGCGGTGGCCGTGGACCCAGCTACGGCGGCACCAATTCCGACATCGCCTTTGCTGGTAAGTATCTCTTCGGAGGCAACTACGAAGGCATCAACATCTATGACATCAGCGATCCCGCCAAGATTTCGCTCACCACATCCATCATCTGCCCCGGCGGTCAGGGTGACGTTTCGGTCTACGGTCACTTGATGTTTATGTCGGTCGAAGCAGCCAACGGCCGTCTCGACTGCGGCACGCAGGGTTTCCCAGCCCCCGAAGGTCTGGCCGCTACTCCGGCCCCAGCTCCCGGTGGAGCATTTGTCCCCCCCCCGCCGCCGCCCAGCCCGGACCGCATCCAGGGCGTCCGCATCTTCGACATCAGCGACATTAAGAACCCCAAGCAGGTCGCCGACGTCCAAACCTGTCGCGGCTCGCACACCCACACCATCCTGATCGACCCCAAGGATAAGGACAACATCTACGTCTACGTCGCCGGTTCCGCTGGCGTCCGTCCCGAAGCCGAGTTGGCTGGTTGTAAGGGTGGTCCCGATGATCCCGGAACCGCAGTCTTCACCATCGTCATCATCAAGGTGCCGCTCGCTCACCCTGAGCTCGCCAAGGTCGTCAACAGCCCGTACATCTTCTCCGACCCCAAGACCGGTTCGATCAACGGTCTGTGGCAGGGCGGCGACCACGGTCCCGACTCCAACGCAACCTCCTCCACACGCGGTTGCCACGACATCACTGTCTACTCTTACCTCGGCCTTGCGGCTGGTGCCTGCTCCGGTAACGGCATCTTGCTCGACATCAAGGATCCCGTCCATCCGACCCGCCTCGATGCTGTAACCGATCCGGGCTTCGCGTTCTGGCACTCTGCCAACTTCTCCAACGATGGCAAGACCGTCCTCTTCACCGACGAGTGGGGCGGCGGCGGTGCACCGCACTGCCGTCTCGCCGATCCGATGGCGTGGGGTGGCGATGCCATCTTCAAGCTCGAAAACAACAAGATGACCCTGCAGTCCTACTACAAGATGCCGGCCATCCAGGAAGAGAACAAGAATTGCGTCGCGCACAACGGCTCGATTGTCCCGGTCCCAGGACGCGACATTCTCGTTCAGTCCTGGTATCAGGGCGGAATCTCGATCATGGACTTCACCGACGCCAAGCGCCCCTATGAGATCGCGTACTTCACCCGCGGTCCCATCGGCAAGGATGGTCGTCGTGCAGGCGGTGGCGACTGGTCGTCGTACTTCTACAACGGCTACATTTATGGCTCGGAGATGTCTCGCGGAATCGACGTCCTCAAGCTGGTCCCCAGCAAGTTTCTCACCCAGAACGAGATCGACGCAGCCGCGCAGATCAAACTCGACGTGTTGAACGTTCAGAACCAGCCCCACATCGACTACCCGAAGAACTTCGTTACGGCGAAGGCTTACGTCGATCAACTGGTCCGGAACAACGTTCTCTCGGTTGAGAAGGGCGCTGCAATCGACCTCGCCATGGACGGCAAGAAGTCCAAAGAACTCAAGGACTACGCAGCCAGCCTAGACAAGGATGCAGCAACCTTTCCCGGCGATGCGAACCGTCTGCACTCGCTTGCAGAGATACTGAAGAAGTAGGGAAGCATGCAGGAATAGTCACCGGCGAGGTCCAATCAGGACTCGCCGGTGGCTTACGTTAGGCCGCAAGTACAATTCAAACGCGCAGCATAAGGAGTCATAATGAGGTCAGGAAGTTCGTTCCGTATTTCAGTTGGTGCCGCAGCTGCAACGCTTGCGTTATCGTTCGGTGTCGCCGCTGCGCAGTCCACTGCGTCGGTCTTCGTCAATCCGCGCTCTGGCGCTGAAGATCCTCGCATTGGCCTCAAGGGTGGTTATCACAACGCAGCCGACGCCAAGTCCGGCATCGAGCTTGTCATTTCCGTCAATAAGCCTGCCATCTTCGATCCTCCTCCTCCGCCCGAGCCCGCACCCGGTGGCCCACCCGTCCGTGGCGGTGGAAACGGCCTGACCTACGCTAACTCCGACCTCGCCTTCCAGAAGAATCATGTCTTCATGGGTAACTTCTACGGCGTCACCATGTACGACGTCACCAACCCAGCCAAGGCCTCGCTCATCACGACGCTCGTCTGCCCCGGCGGACAGGGCGACGTCTCGGTCTTCGGCAACCTGCTGTTGATGTCCGTAGAAGGTGGCGGCCGCATCGACTGCGGCACGCAAGGCATCCCCAACCCTCCCGGGTACGTTCCGCCCGCTCCCCCGGCTCCCGGAGCACCGCGCGTCCCGCCCGGCCCTGGCCCCGCCAGCCCAGACCGCATCCGCGGAATCCGTATCTTCGATATCAGCGACATCACCAAGCCCAAGCAGGTCGCCATGGTCCAGACCTGCCGCGGCTCGCACACCCACACCATCTTCCAGGACCCCACCGATAAGGACAATCTCTACGTCTACATCGCTGGTTCCGCAGGTGTTCGTCCTGATGGCGAACTCGCAGGCTGCTCCGGCAAGACGGATGACCCGGCAACCGCTCTGTTCACCATCGTCGTCATCAAGGTGCCCATCGCGCACCCGGAGATGGCGAAGGTCGTGAACAGCCCCTACATCTTCTCCGACCCCGCAACCGGCGCTAAGTCCGCGTTGGTTGTCCCAAACATCCACGGCGAGGACACCCCGTCCCGCGCGATCACTGGCTGCCATGACATCACCGTCTTCGAACCCATGGGCCTCGCCGCCGGCGCCTGCTCCGGCAACGGTATCCTGCTCGACATCAAGGATCCCGTCCACCCCAAGCGCATCGCCGCAGTGGGCGATCCCAACTTCTCCTTCTGGCACTCCGCCAACTTCTCCAACGACGGCTCCAAGCTCATCTTCACCGATGAGTGGGGCGGCGGCACTGCTCCACGCTGCCGTGCCACGGACCCCATGTATTGGGGTGCCGATACCATCTTCAACCTCTCCAAAGACAGCAAGCTGACTCTCCAGTCCTACTTCAAGATGCCCGCAGCCCAGACCGACACCGAGAACTGCGTCGCCCACAACGGCTCGCTCGTCCCGGTCCCGGGCCGCGACATCCTCGTGCAGGCCTGGTATCAGGGCGGCGTTTCGGTCTTCGACTTCACCGACACCTCGCACCCCGCCGAGATCGCCTACTTCGATCGTGGCCCCGTGGATGACAAGAAGCTCGTCATCGGCGGCGAGTGGTCGGCCTACTGGTACAACGGCTTCATCTATGGCTCCGAGATCGCACGCGGTCTGGACCTGTTCAAACTCGTTCCCAGCAAGTTCCTGACGCAGAATGAGATCGATGCTGCCAACCAAATCCACTTCGACGAGCTGAACCCGCAGAACCAGCCCCTCATCAAGTGGCCTTCGACCATGATCACTGCCAAGGCCTACGTCGATCAGCTTGCCCGCGGAACGTCAGTCTCCGCAGAAAAGCTGAAGGCTCTCACCGCAGCGATCGACATGAAGGACACCAAGGCGCTCAATGCCATGTCCACCGCACTCGACAAGGACGCAGCCACGACCACCAGCCCGAAGGATGCAGAGCGCATGAAGGCTCTCGCCGCCATCATCAAGTAGTCGCCTCAAAATGAAATGCCCCGTCCTCGTTGCGGGCGGGGCGTTCTGTTTGTAAAACCTCGAATCCAAAACTGCCGTCATTCTGGTGAAGCCAGAATCTCAGTATTTGCCCTTTGGCGGTGGCAATCTACCTGACCAAGTGCCCCATCTTCTCGCGCTTCGTCTCCAGATACCGGGCATTCTCATCCGACTCCGGCACCAGCGCCGAGATGCGTTCGACAACCTCAATTCCAGCCAGCTCCAAAGCTTCAACCTTCTCCGGATTATTCGTAATCAGCCTCACCGCCGGAACCTTTAGCAGCTTCAGAATCTCGCCCGGCAGCTCAAACTGGCGGCAATCTGCGGCGTATCCCAACTCCAGGTTGGCCTCGATCGTGTCCATGCCCTGATCCTGCAGCTCATACGCCTGCAACTTCGCCATCAGGCCGATGCCCCGGCCTTCCTGATTCTCGTACAGCAGAATACCGCTGCCAGCGTCCGAGATCGTGGCCAGCGCAAGTTCTAACTGCTGGCGGCAATCGCAACGCAGCGAGTGGAACACGTCGCCGGTAAGACACTGCGAGTGGATCCGCATGATCGGCGGTGCCGAATGAATATCGCCCATTACTAACGCGACGGCACTCTCGACGCGCCGCGCCGGGACATCGTCATTGCAGGCCTGTGGGGTCTCTAGCACGCCCTCAAATCCCAGGATGCGGAAGTGGCCCCAGCGCGTGGGGAAGTCGGCATCGGCGAGTTTGCGGACAGAGGTAAACGGCATACATCGATTATACGGACGTGAGTCCATACAGTTGGATGCTTGGCGAAGTTAACGGATTCATCGCCAAAACTCCGCGAGAGTTACAGTAGTCCTGTGAAGCCAGTTACAAACTCGCTCATTCTCATCACGCTGCTCGTCGAACTTGGTGTCGCGGCGGCGGTTTCAAGTTCACTGGCGCGCTCCAAAACCTTCCGGGAGCTTCTGCTCCTGACCCACCGCAGCTTTCGCCAGACGGTGCAACTCCTCGCGCTCATCAGTGCGCCACTCGCGCTCGGTGTCTGGGTTCGCGTCCGTGTCCCCAACTTTCTTGCAGCCGATATCTCCTTCGAAACCACCATCCTGCTCGGCATCCTTGTCGGCCCGCTCGCCGCGATGGCTGGCGCCGCTGCCATGTCGTTGCCGGCCATGTGGCACGGCGAATACTGGACCCTCGCTGTCAACCTCCTCGTCGCCGCCATCGCCGGAGCCTTCGGCCGCATCGCTGATCCCGAGGATGTCTGGTCCTTCTCTCCGCTCATCGACCTCAGTATCTACCGCTGGGTCACCCGCAATCTCAAGCGACCGCACTTCGACCGCCAGATACTGCTCCTCCTCCTCATCACCGCCATGGAGTTTGGCTTAAGTGAGCTGCACAACTTCTATCCGCGCCGCTTCTTTGCCCTGCACTCCGATCTCTGGTATGTCGAGCTGCTGGTCTGTCTCTGTGCCCCCGTCGTCGTCGGAATCCCGCTAAAGATCTGGAACCAGATCCGAATCGAACGAAAACTTGAGGAGCAGAGCCGGCTGCTTCTGGAAGCAAGGCTCGACGCCCTGCAGCGCCAGATCAACCCGCACTTTCTCTTCAACACCCTCAACTCCATCACATCGCTGGTCCGCTCCAAGCCGGAACTTGCTCGCGAGATGATCGTCAAACTCGCCAACATTCTGCGCGTGTTGCTCAAAGACCGCGAGGCCTTCGTCCCCTTCTCCGAAGAGCTTGCCTTCACCGACGACTACCTGGACATCGAGGTAGTCCGTTTTGGCGAAAAGCTCCGGGTGGTCAAGGAGATTGCGCCCGAAACTCTGCAGGTCGTGGTCCCAAGTATGTTGCTGCAGCCGCTCATCGAGAACTCCATCAAACACGGCCTCGAGCCCCGCATCGAGGGCGGAACGGTAACCCTGCGCAGCCGCATCACGGAGGACGGCCGCCTGCTTGTTGAGGTGGAAGACGACGGCGTCGGCATGGCACTCGGCCACTCCTCCACCGGTCCCCGCAGACGTCCTGGCAGCGGGATTGGCATGAAAAACGTCCGCGAACGGTTGCACGTGCTTTACGGCGATGCTGCGGAAGTCTTCCTGGAAAGTCGCCCCGGCCGAGGCACCAAGGTAGCCCTCACAATGCCGGTCATGGAGGGCGAAGCCAGCGGTTGGTGCCGTGTAGGCGATGTGGTCAACGGACTCGTGAAGGGTCTCCAGCGTTAGACCGCTTTCCCCTTGCAGACGACCCACAATGGCTGTCTATCTGCCCGATCCTCTGCAACTTGCAACCACCCGCTCAGCACTCTCAATGCGGAAACAGATGCTCGGGGAAAAGGCTAAATCTTATATATATTTAATCCCAGCGATGATTGAGCGCCGAACCTATCGCTGTGAACCTGCAGGGTTTGTTATGAATAGAGGGAGTGGGATGCGAAGTAGTGCTCCCGGAGAGGTGGGCCGTGTCGGAAAATCATCAGCAGTTGACGCTTCATGTGGGGGCCAGAACCGAACGTGGGCGGCGGGAGGAGAATCAGGATCAGATGTCAGGTTTCGCGTCGGGGCTGGGTTCTGTCTATCTGGTGGCCGATGGGATGGGTGGCCATTCAGACGGCGCACTGGCGGCGAGAGTCACAGCAGACGGATTCAGGAAGCATCTGGCGAAGGTCGCGGACATAGCCCTGAACCCGGAAACCAATGTTGCCGCAATTCTGCAAGCGGTAACAACGACCGTGAATCAGGAGATGATGGCCTCATGTGACGCTAGCGCTCCGCAGACTCGCCGTATGGGGTCAACTGTCGTACTTGTAGCCGCGCTTGCCCGGCCGCAGGGCATGGAGTTCGTTGTGGGCCACATTGGCGATAGCCGCGCCTATATGGTCCGGGCAGGACGCCTGACTCGCCTCACCGTTGACCACTCCATTGTGCAGCAGCTCCTTGTAGAGGGCTTGGTGACGCCAAGCGAAGCGATCGATCATCCAGACACCCACGTATTGACCAGAGCCCTCGGTCAGTACGAGACGGTCGATCTGGAGATACTCAGCCCGCAACCTCTATTGGCCAATGACCGGATAATCCTGTGTACTGATGGACTATGGGGGTATATTCCCGACGAAATGATCCTAAGTCAGACCGACAGCTTCGATGATCCGGCGGACCTCGCAAACAGTCTTGTCGATCTCGCACTGGCACGTGGCAGCGACGATAATGTAACTATTCAGGTGTTATACGTTGAGCCACCGCCCAAGGTGGAGTTCCTCTAGAGCTCGACGTGTCGAGGGAATCGGACCATGCCATGCCATGCTTGAAGTGCGGCTTTGGAAATTCCGCCGGAAGGACGAACTGCGCGCGCTGCGGCTCAACCCTGCGTGTGGCTCCGCACACCTGCCCAGCAGGATTACATCTCATGTCTCCGGGGTGGAAGTACTGTATGTACTGCGACACGGCAGACGATCCGATTCTCAAACGTCTGGCCTCAGGTCAACAGCCCGATACTCTGAATCCGAAGCAGGCCGAAAAGGGAAGTGACGGATCGGGAGCGGTGCAGCCCGTGCAGCCAACCAAAACGTCAAGTGGGGTTGCAGCCGAACCGGGACGCCGAATCGTTGGGTTTCTAATCACCTATACCTGGGATCCGATGGGCCAGATATTCCCAATCCGCGAGGGGCGAAATCTGGTCGGACGCGATGCCACACGGTGCGACATCGCAATCCCGCAGGACGGTACACTCTCGGGTGTGAACTTTCACATCACATTTCGGGGTAACTTCGTCATAGGCGACAGCGTCAGCCTCAGCGGGACGGATCTCAACGGCGTACCGATCAAAGAGCAGTTTGTTCCGCTTCCAAACTACGCCAGTATTCGGTCGGGCTCCACCTTTTGGAAATTTGTAATGGTTGAGCCTGCCTAAGCCGCTGCCACGCTATTGTTTTTTGTGGAGCCGCTTACAAATAGGCGATAATCGTGACAATCGAAAACATACTCGGCGGTCTGGAAGAGGTTGCAGTAATGTTCAAGCCGGAAGATCGTCTACGCAGCCGCCGGAATCGAAACTGGCTTCTCTGCCTCCCGTTTCTATCAGTCGCGTTTGTTCCCATGGCCCTTGGAGCACAGGTGAAAGGGAGCATACCGCCGGCGAAGGTTGAGGTCGTGCCACCCTTGTACGGCCCTGCCGATGTCTCCGCTGCTGCGGTAGTTCAGGGCGCACTCGGCACCTGTTACTACCATGCCACGATGGCCGCACTGGCAAATCACGATCCAGCCCTGATCAAGTCTGCAATCGAGCAGGCAAGCCCGGGAGTATTCGTCGTCTCGTTCGCGGACAAGACCAAAGAGACCGTGAATCAGGACGATGTCATGTTCGCCCGCAAGAATAAGTTCGATCTCTCCGACGGTCTCTGGGTGACGGTCATTCTGCGAGGCATTGCGCAGCGTACCTTGAGGAACGCTCTGGAAACTTCGATCGCCGCAACTCCCCTGCCCGATACGACAAAGGCGTCGGTAGAAAAGCTCATTACAGGCAACGATGTCGTGCTGCTCGCCTATGACCGCGCCATCCGGTCGGTGCTGTATCAGGATGGAGAACTTAGCAAGGGGACACTCAAAAAGGCACTAACAGATCAGGCAAAGGATTTGAATATTCCCGTGTTCTTTTCCCAGCCAGTAGTGGACTTCATCGACCAGCAAGGGTTTTTCGCAAAGCTCGCCATCCAAATCAAGGAGAACGGCGAACTCTTTGGCGCATACCGTGGCGTTGGAAATGGTGGATTGGCGACTCGCGTGATGACAGCATTCGGTGTGTCGGCTAAGGATTTAGAGATCACCGACGCAAAAATGGCGCAAGCCTTGCTAATACGTGTCAGGGACGAACACGCCGTCATGGTCGTGACCTCCAGACCCACACTGCCGATGGACATTCGCGACCACATCATGAACGGGGAACTCGGCCATGACTGGTGGGTAAACTCCCATGCCTACACCGTACTGGGTTACGATCCCGATGCCGCCACGGTCACATTGCGCAACCCTTGGGGCCGGAAGCCGGTTGCGGGGGGCGTATTTGTCCTGGCCATGCAGGACTTCATGTCCGGATTTTCCTTCGCCGCAATCTCCAGGTAACGGAACCAAATTCGGTCGGCGGGAGTGGGTCCATGGCTAGTTTCCGAGCGCGGATTTTCGTGATGATCGCAGGTCTCCTCGGCCTCGCCCTTCAATGCGCCGGTCAGGCTGCGACCACGACCGACGCTGTCGGCGAAATTACCGTGAAGTCGACCAAAGTGACAGAATTGACCGCCTCCGGGGTACGTTTTGCCGTCGATTTAAGCATCGTTCCGTCCCGCAATGTGACGGTTGAAAAGGTACGGCTTGGTGCTCTAAGTTTCAACGGGATACCCGTATTTGCAGACCCAATCTCGCAAACGCTCGTCTGGACCAAGGGCAACGAATTCGATTTGCCAACCATCAACCTGACGATCCACTTCGCAAACCTCATGTCCGTCGATCCAATTCGCGAAATGTTAGAGAAAGAGTTGCTACACGTTCAGGGACAGATTGTTGTCGGAATCAAAGCGACCTGGACAGAGCGGCTGGCGTTGCACACGGAGCATCCGCAGGTGTCGATACCCCTGCGACAGGACGTTCATGTCGCATTTGCCCAGAGCTCCATGGAACGCAAGGCCGAGTTGGGACTCCTTAATCTGCTGGAGATGGGTTTGAAGAGTGGGCTTGTCGCGGGTAGCTCTGCCGCGCTGGACCCGCAATGGAAGAGAGATAAGGTCAAACTCGCGGCCAATGCTCTGGTCCTCGCCCGCACAAGTTACCGGCTGAAGCCTCGCAGTGGCGAGGGCGACGACTCCGAAATCGCGCTGGAACAGCTCGGCTTCTGGCTGGCCGCCGGCCCAATCGTCACGACAGCAGAGATCCGGACGCCATGGGAATATGAACCCGAACTCCTGGCCCGGATCCATGCAGGCATGCTGAAGATCGTGCCAAAGGCCACCGACATCAGTATCCAGTCTCCCCAGGTTGGCGCGCACCTCAACCTCAAGCTGAGCAACAAGGATTTTACGATCGATGAGCAAGGCAAACCCGCAACCGAGCAGTTGGTCGTCGAAGACGTGCACAATGCAAATGTAAAGGTCAGGCGCCGGACTTCGCCGGGGTCCTACTCTGTCTTGGCGGGTGCGCCTCATGTTGCAGAAGGCTTCGCGGCGGCCCCGGAGACTGTCTTGAAGGCGGGTCGGTGGGAGAAGCTCCTCGTGTTCCGGTTAGTCCCAGCTGGAACTCCGTGGTTTGAAGCTTTGGAACTGGCGGCACATAGTGAAGGGGATTGGATAGTATTCGACGGGCCGGTCGATCCATCAGCATTTGGTTCGCCGATCATCGCCCCGGAGGGTGTGCTGGGGATCGTTCAGGATGAAGGTAGCGGCAGCCTTATCCATGCGAATTTGCTCAAGCCCTAGAACAGTTCTCCCAGAGCGGCACAGTCCCATCAGGCGTTCGCCATTCTGGGCAAGCCGGGATCTCAGCAGTTGCTTTTAGACCCCGGTTTCACGCCCTGGAGAACCTGTTTATAAAATCAATCCTAGTTTGGGTCTGAGTCTCGTTTCCGAAGGATCAGCAGCACTGCCGACACCAGTACGGCTACCATGCCCACCAGTACTGCAAGGCTAGTCGCAAAGCTATGGCGAAAGAGTTGACTTTTTGCCGCGGGAAGTCCAGCCGGGCCCTCTAGCAGTTTCGAATCTTCCCCTTCGAAGCCTCGCGCAACATGGCTGTGGTTGTCCTGATCCTTCCACTCCATCAGATATTTCGGAATAGAGAGTTCCGCAACATCCCCGTTGAGCGGCGGGATCGCGCCGGACTTGTGCGACGCAAATTGGGTCGCCTGCCATGGATCCCCCAGGTCGGGCAGCGGCGTACGTGCCTCTGCGTTGCCGTCCTTCTTCCATCCGTCCGGCGCTATCTCCTGCAGCAGGTTGGCCTCGAAGGCCCACCGCGATGGGATTGCAGACGTGATCCAACGAAACTGGGGGTCGATCTGGTAGATAGGACGCATCCCTCCACCGAGCGCAATTACCGGTAGCAGCACCACTGGCAGCAGCGCGATCGCGCTTTCGGTCGTGCTGGCGGCTGCAGAGATAGCCAGCCCAAGGCCCGTGCCAATCACGGCAGCCAGCAACAGAATCAGCAGGTCCATGCCGAAGTTACTTTTAAGCCCTAACGCCAGATACACGATGCCAAGCAGGGAAACACACTGAACCAGGCCGAGGACCGTCAGCACAGCGAGCTTCGAGAGCACATACGCAGACAGCTTCAAAGTCACCATGCGTTCGCGTTTGTAAACCGTCCACTCGCCGACGATATCGCGCGCGGCGTTATTGCAGCCGAACCAGATAGCAGCGACGACCAGCAGAAAGTGGACTCCAGCCAGCTTTGGTGACAGGCTGTCGAAGCCCGATTGCGCCGAAAGCGGGTGGTAAACCATACAGATCAGAACCGCGAAGAGGGGCGCCTGCAACAGCAGGATTGTGCTCTGCGTCCGGTCACGCATCTTTAGGATCGTGTTTCGCCGCACGAGGGCCAGCCACTGCGTTAGATCAAAGCGGTTGGTCCGGGGCAAAGCCTCAGTCGATGAGTCGCCCGGTGCCGACGGGAATTTGCCCGAGCGGGCCTCGACGAACTCCTTGTGGTATCGGGACTCCGCGAAGCGAGTCCGCCACTCGGAAGATGGAAGCTTCGGCAGACTGGAGAGCAGGATGTCCGGCGACAACTCGATTTGGGCCGGAGCTTCTGACCCGGCCTCAACCGTAGCCGAACCAAAAAACTGAATCGAGTCGGGGAACGCCGGACCGAAGTACACCATGCTCCCGCACTTGCCGCCTTGGTCGCGATTCACCATGATGAGATCGTCAAATTGCTTGTAGATCTTGAGGCTGGGCTGGTGGATGGTCGTAATAATCGTCTTGCCCTGCCGAGATAGTTCCTTCAAGAGGTCTATCAAAGATTCAGCGTCGTAGGACGATAGGCCCGACGTCGGTTCGTCGAGAAATAAGACTGGAGTGTCATTGATCAGTTCCAATCCAATGTTGATCCGTTTCCGCTGCCCGCCGGACAGAGTCTTGCGCTCCGCCGAGCCGATTACCGTGTGGCGCTTGTCCTCAATCCGAAGGTCGGAAAGTACCTTTTGGATCCGAGTCTCGATCTCGCTCTCGCTCAAATCGGTCCGAAGGCGGGCCGAGTAATACAGTGCCTCTCCGACAGTCAACTGCGCGTGGACAATATCGTCCTGCGGAACATACCCCATCTGCTGCCGAAACCGGTCGTAGTAGCTGTAGAGGCTGACCCCATTAAACAAAACCCGCCCCTCGGCCGGACGGCTGTAACCATTCAGAGCCTTCAGCAAAGTCGTCTTCCCGGCCCCCGCCCCGCCCATCACCGCGACCAGTTCGGACGGAAAGATGGTCAGCGAAACCGGCTCGATCAAACGGCGGCCATCGCGGGAGTTCACCACCACGTCTTCGGCTTCGATGGTGACATTGCCGTGGTAGGCGCGCTGCGCCAGACCCCCGCCTTCAAGCAGTTGGAAGCGAAAACTTCCGAGCGCAATCTCATGGCCCGGCTTGGCGATCACCTTCGCCGTCACGCGCGTTCCCAGCACAAACGTGCCGTTCCGCGAGCCGAGATCCTCCACCAGGATGCCCTCCGGCACCCGCGTGAATCGGGCGTGGTGCCAGGAAATCATTGGATATTCCAAAGGTAAATCGCATTTTGGGTCCCGGCCAACGACCATGGACTCGCCGCGAAACTCAACCTTTTCGGCAGCCGAGTCGCCAATCTCCACCTTGTGCCCAGACAAAAGTTGACGCGCAGCAATCTTGTAAGAACCCAGATACACCTGACTCGCCGGGTCGAGCTCAGCTCGATGGATTCGGTTGTCAACTCGATCAATCGCAGTTCCGTTGCGGGAATTCAGATCTTCGAGAATGTACTTGTTGTCCTCGACAATGATCCGGGCGTGATCCATCGAGATGATCGGAAGATCAATGTGGATCATCGAATGCGGTGATCGACCGATGCTGACCACCTGTGAGGTTCCGGGTGGTAAAGCGGCCTCGCCGGTCGGCCAGGGCATCTGTAGTTCAGTTCCCAGCGTAACCGTTGAGGTCGTTCCCACCGCCGCGGCTTTGCGGGGAATCAGGCGTACGCCATCGACATATGTGCCATTCGTCGAGCCCAGGTCTTCCACCGTGAAGGTGCCGTCGAGCCGCGTGAGCCGGCAATGGTGTCGAGATACGAAAGGCTGCGAGACAACGATGTCGCAATCGGCTGCGGTGCCGATCGTCCAGACGTTGGAAGGTGTGAGATTAGCGGAGGACTTTGCCATCGGTTAGGTTCTCGTCAGAGGACGAGATGAACTCCAATCTTGCAGGGCTTGCGTTCTCGTTGTGTGTTTTGGGGACAGATATGGATCGCGTCAATCTCTCAGTTTGCGTGTGAATTTGCCTCTCAGCCCGCCAGTCTGGCGTTGCCTCGTCTGATCGGCGATGGCAACCCAAGTGCGCCGCGTGTCTTCATCGACATAGGTAATTAGCGGCTCGGCTCGCTTTAATATTTCGTCAGCCGAGTTACGACTCTCCGCTGGAACAGCCCCCGAGCCGAGCAACGGACGGAGCATATCCAGGTGTTGCTCGATTCGCTGGTTCGCGACTCGCGTTCTGCGAAGCTCCAGCGTCCGAGCCAGTGTGTCGACAATCCCCGGCGGCGCTGGTGCCAATGGTTCCCACTCCGATGCGCGATCAGCGTCTACGAGTTGGGCATACGCGGTCCCCACGGCAGCCAACCGTGCCCGCTCGTCCTTTTGGCCAGCTGCACACCTTTGGGCAATCCCAGCCATTTGCGCAGTCGCCTGAACCGGCTTCGGAAGTCTCGCAAGCGTTGCGAAAACCTCGTCAAACGCCTCGGCCTGCAGCAACACGATAAGCGAACGGTAAGCCGCATCGGAGTCTGCCACCAGTGACTGATGCAGTACCGTCGCCTGCTGCAGAAGCGACTTGAGCGAGTCATCGCTGGTGCGAAGTACGATCGGCGTCAACAAATCCACAGCATCCGAATAGCGGTGGTCGCGCAGAAGTTGTTGCGCCTGCAGTAGCGTCGATTCAGCAGTGCGGCGCTGCTCTTGCTGCAAAATCTCAGTTCTCGCGAACTCCAGCAGTTCCGTTACCTCAGAGCTGCGGAGATGGGCGTCGCAGCTCTCCAAAACTGCGAGCGCATCCTGCAGGCGCCCCTCGGCGAGTGCTACGTGTGCCTTCCGAAGGTAGCCCACCCGTTGCTCATCCCTGGCCGTCCGCTCCATGCGCTCATCGATGCTCGCGCGAAGTGCAAGCAGGTGTTCATTGCCAGGAGCCTGTTCCAGTGCAGCCAGAACGATACGCAGCGCCTCAGCAGGGGATGATTCCAGGTTCGCACGGCACTCTCGCACCGTCTCTTCGACAAGTTTGCGGGCCTCGAATTCGCGGATCTGACGCTGCATCTGCCCCTGCAGCCTCAATAAAACTGGATCCCCGGGAGCTTTTTCAAGACCAGACTGTATCGTGACCAGAGCCCGCTGCGATTGCTCGTAAGTGACTGCACGAACCACCTCGGCTTCAACCTCGGTCAGCAGTTTGCGCCGCTGCTCTTGTTGCGCCGCTGAGGTCGCCGTGCGCAGCAACTCCGCTAACTCCGGTTGGAATGGGTCAAGCTGCTCTGCCTCCCGAAGCATTTGGATCGCCGCCTCGAAGTTGCGTTGCTTCAGTTCAAGGCGGGCATTGGCCACACAGCGCCTAGCCTCAGCCCGTAACTCCTCCTCGGCAAGCTGGCGAACCAGCGTCGTCATCGCGGACTGAATGCGCGAGTCCTTGGGGTCAAGCTCAAGCGCCTGTTGAAGGGTGGCTTTCGCGGCAAGCAGGTCTCCAACACTTCGAGCTTCATCCGCGCTCCGCAGGAATCGTTCCACACGTTCGTGAACACATTGCTTCTGGCGGGTATCCTCCAGCAGCAAAGCTACCCCGCGGTCGTCTGGCACCAATATCAGAGCCTGCTCCAGAAGCTCGATAGCCAGATCGAACTCCCGGTTGCCGATGTGCTGCTCGGCCTCAAGAGAGAGGTTATGACACTGCTCCTCGCGCTGCCGCCGAGACAGATGCTGCTGCACCTCGTTCAGTAGGCGGCGAGCCTCCGTATGCTGATTGTCCAACTTCAAAATCTGTAACAACGCGTCGCGAGCCTGAACAAACTGCTGCGAGGCCGAGTGGCGCTTCACCAGATGAATCGTATCCGTAATATGTTCCCGCTTCAGCTCGTCGATCACGCCAAAAAGCTCAAGCGCCATATCCTCCGCCGTGGCATACCGGTCGTCCGGGTTTTTCGCCAGCGAACGGTTCAGGATTGGGTCAAGCGCGGCAGGATACGCCTGAAGATAGGTCCCTAGCGGAGGATGGGCTTCGCTCAAAAGCTTGGTCACAAGTACCCCATACTCGCCTTGGAACGGAAGCTCGCCAGTCAGGGTCTGGTACAACATCACACCCGTTGCGAAGATGTCGGAGCGACCATCGATCGGTATCCCCTTCAGACGCTCGGGGGCCATATACGGGACGGTCCCGATCATAGATCCGGTCCGAGTCAGACCTTGTTCCGACCTCTTTTCATCGCGCGCAATCCCGAAGTCGAGTAGCTTCGCCACACCGTTCGGCTGCACGATCACGTTCGCCGGCTTGACGTCCCGGTGGATTACGTCGTGTTGGTGCGCATAGCCCAGGGCAGCGCAAACCTGATCGATAATCCGAAGTTTCTCCAGCAAAGGGATCGATCGATTCTCCCGGATGATAGCTTCCAGAGATTGACCTTCCACATACTCCATCACGATGTATGGGCTTCCGTCCTGATCGCCAAGGTCATACACCGTCACAATGTTCGGATGTTTCAACCGCCCGGTCTTCTCCGCCTCGTGGTAAAAACGCTCCAGCATGTTTGCATCCGTGCTGAAGTCCTCCGTCACAGTCTTGATCGCGACCATCCGGCCCATGCGCTTGTCCTGGGCCCGATACACCACGCCCATACCGCCACGTCCCAGAACGGAGAGAACGTCGTACTTTCCAATTCGAGTTGGGATCGCAGGTCTGGACATAGGAGAGGCGCGTGTTCCGTAAATGTGGTCGGTCGTGGCTACAGCTGCAACAGAATCCTATGGCTACTGCACCGTCGCACTAAGTGACTTTGAGTGCCGAAGGTTGTAGTTCTGGTTGAGAAACCGAATGGCTTCAGTGCGCTCTGGCGTTTCAGTATCCGTAGTTGAGTTCAGGTACAGAATGTAAAATTCGGCAGCGCCATCCAGATCCTCTGCCTTGAGCCGGCTGCGTGCGATGGTGCAGATCTTGTTCGGAAGGCCGGCTACCCTGTCATACACCAGCTTCACCAGTTCATCGCGCGCGCCAATCTCAACATCGGTCATCAACTGCGCTTCGTCCGGCCGAGCATCCTTCTCGCGCACACCTTCGGTGTCATCCGGCTTGATGTTTTCGAGGATAGTGAACTTCTTCGGAACCTCCCGGACAATATGCGTCGATTCCACGATCGTGTTGCCACTCGTATCGACAATGCGGAAAGAGAGCTCGAGAGAAAAGGTCAGGTCGATCACCTGGCGCGTGTAGTTATATGGGCGAATGACATCTTCCTGCAGGCTCTTCGGAGTCAAATTGACTTTGGAGCGAGTCTCCAGCATCACCGCCTGGGCTGCTGCAACCAAGGGTGTTGCGGCCTCCTGTCCCTTCTTGTCGTTGCGCCCCTGCGCGACGTGCAGGGCGCTGTTGGCCGCTTCCAGTTTGGCAAGCGCATCCTGATATGCGGTATCCGCCCTGTTCCACTCCGGGTTCGGAACTTCGCGCTCGCCGCTCCGGTAGTTGGATTTCAACGTGTCATTCGTAACCGTCCGGATCGTCCGGTGTTGCAGAATCTCGCCCACCAACTGAAAGTTTGGGTCAAGACCTGTGACCGTTCCAGGACGGATCACGCGGACTGGCAGTTTCGATGTTTCGAGCCCAGTAGCCAGTGAGTCCTGCAACTGCTCTGCAAAGCCAATGCTCTCTCGCCGCGATGTCTGGTCGCGGAACACAACCCCGATCGAAAGCTTCGACCGCATCTGATAGGTCGTGCTTGCCTTCGCAACCTCATCCCGAATCTTGTCCCAGCCGGGCTTGTACTCCGACGCCTCCGTCAGGTAAGCCCATCCAACCCCGGTTCCCGAAGCGACCGGCTTATCGAGGAACTTCTTCGCCAGCCCAAGGTAGTATTCGCCAAGCTGATCGGATAACAGGTCAAGCCGCACCTGCACATCGGGATTGTCCGTCATCCCATCCACAACCTTCAAATAGTTATAGGCTTCGCGGAGGTCGTCCTCGCCCGCCCGCCCAGAGACCTTCGGGTGTGCCTGCTGCAGGCGGCTTGCGCGGTCAGTCGCAGCGCTTATGAAAGCTGGCTGGGCATCGGCCAGCTGCGTCTTCACAAGTGTCCGCTGGTCCGGCGGGAGGTTACTCAACACCTCGTACGAGCGAATGAAGTCCTTGTCTGCTGCATACGATTTACTGTGCGCCACAGCCGCATCTGCGGCGGCCTTGTTTGTTGCGGCTATCAGGCCCGCATTCGCGCGGGCGAGCGCCGCCGAAGTCAACTCGGATGGCGCATAATCATTCGCCCGTTGGAACTCTGCTATCGCTTCGGCCCAACGGTTTTCCGCTGTGAATTCTGTTCCCTGATTCATGTGCGCGTGCGCAGCTGCGTCCACGACAGACTTCAATCGAGCGTCTTCGTTCTGAAACGAAACATACCGGTGAACCTGTTGATACGCCTGATCAAACTTCTCCTCAGACGTCGCTCTCTGTGCCTCTTTCAGGTCGAGTTCGTAGGCATCAAACTCAACAATGACTTTGGTGTGCAGGGAGGCACAGCGGGGAAACTTGGGGTCCGCCGCGTATGCCGATTCGGAAAACGCCTTGGCACGGACGAGAGAGGCGTAGCCCTCCGTGTGGCCCGCGAGAGCAGCCGAATACTTTGCAAGGCTCGCGTCGCCAGCATCGGCCAGAACGACAAGTTCTGCCCGGACAGCTTGCTGGAACTCCAGCGCAGACGAAACCGCCGGGTCCACGGCAAAGGCTTCATCGGCTCGTTCGCGAGCAGCTTTCAAGTGCGTAGGTTCTGGAGCAGCACCACCCGCGCTCTTCTTCACACTCGCGTAGGCCGTCAGCTCTTTGGTCCCATCCTGTACAAGCAGCGTCTCGAGCGACTTGCGGGCGGCGGGCGCATGGCTCCCCGTCCGATGGCCGCTCAGATAGTCGTTGAACTGGGTGATCGTGTTGGCCCAGCTTGCAAGCAGATAGTCGGCAAGTTCAACGTCATTCGGTGCGACCAACGCAATGCGGCTCCCGGCAGTCAAACCGGGCAGAGCCGTCGTGCCGGTGGGCCGCGATGCGATCACCTGAGCCGTGAACAAGCTCTTGTCCACAAGGTCCGATGCGGACATAGGACCATCCTTGGTGAACTTGTAGTTGCCAGGCAGAACGCACTGGTGAGTTCCATCGGCCAGCGTGGCGGTCAATGTTCCGTCAGATTCTCGGTCGATAAAGGCAACGCCGGACAAGGCAAGCTTCGGTAGATTCTTGTAGTTATTTTTATCGATCATCGGCGCGGTCGGGCAACCACGCAGCTCGGCCTTGCCGTTAACCAGCAAATCCGTCAGCTGAACGTACCTTGGGCCGGATGGACTCATGTAGAGCCATACGCCGGTCGCGCCAACTTCCTTCGCTTCGCTGAATGACCCACCCAAAACGAAGTAAAGCATCGAAATCATAATAAAAAGCTTGCGACGAACAAGAGATCCAGATGTCCCGCTCACTTGCAAAGGCCAACTACAAACCAGCATTTAAATGCCCCTAAAAAGACTCCGGACGATGGAAACTAATGTCGTCATTCTATGCTGCATATCTGGTTGTGATTCTTTTTTTTTACTTCCCACAAGATGGTCCATCGTATTGGCCAATAGCTGAGAGCAATTTGATCCATCCTGCTGTAGACTTCTCACATCCTCTTGTGCAGCATGCGAGCTCCACGATAGCGTACGCAAGGCTATAACTACAGGCTGGTAGTGGGTCACAGTGACAATCAGCGGGGAGGAATGCGGCGTTGACTACGAATTTAGCATCGGGGAAAAACAAACGTAACAACATTTCGCAGGACCTCGCGAGCACCGTAGTAACCTCTACCCCGATGCAACTTGCCACGCTGCAATTTGCCATTGAGCTAGCGCCCGCCGCTATGCCGCAGGCCGAGTCCAAACTAACCTGGCAGAACAATGCGCCATTCCTCCAGATGCTAGGTGACCTCCTGCGCGCTAGTGGCGCAGAGCTTTCCGAGAACCCAGATGGCATGTTGGTGGCAACGCTTCCAAGTCCCATTCACGCTCTGGTT
Source organism: Rhodanobacteraceae bacterium (assembly GCA_043783075.1). Taxonomy (GTDB): domain Bacteria; phylum Acidobacteriota; class Terriglobia; order Terriglobales; family Acidobacteriaceae; genus Edaphobacter. The sequence goes on along the minus strand of JAYVZU010000592.1, from coordinate 1,357 downwards.
GCCGCGCGGCGCGCGCAGAAACTGGCAGCAGGGTTTGCCCATCAGACCGTGGACTCTGTGCGTTGCCTCGCAATCCTCATCGACATGGCGGTGACCAGGCAGCAACCCCAGGACCAAACGCTGCGAGTTTTTCTACGCAGTGCCGGACAAACCGGGCAAATCCTGCTTAGTGGTCCCATCTACAAGGAGCTTCAAACTCTGCCCGGTCTCGGAACACGCAAGCTGTCAGATCCGGCACAGAATGCAGAGCGCCGCGCCGACTTGTATGAGTTCATGGTGGCGGCGGAGGATCGTCCGGCGGCGCCCTCGCCGGCCAGCCTTATCGCACCCCCGAAACCCAAAGAAGTTGTGCTGCCTGAACTTGCTTCGCCCATGGTTCCAGTGCTTCCGCCGCTCCCGATCGTCCGGGAGGCAGTGCCGCTCGTCAAACCTTTAGCCGAAAAAATTCAGACAGCCCCGGAGTCGGCTGCGAGCCTGCGGCATCGCAAGGAAGAGCAAGCTAATTCTCCGGCACCGCCTCGCAGAGGCATTATGTTCGCAATAATCAGCGTCGCGGCCGTCGTGGTTCTAGGTGTTGCAATTACCTGGTTCATGCGGGGTGGCGCTGCCGACTCCCATCCAGTATTGCCTGCCGCTTCAACGACCGCAACTCCGGAAAAGCTCGCCGAACCCGCAGCTACCAGCCCGTCACCGTCTCATCCGGCGGCCAGTTCCGATACGCCCGCTGTAAAGCTAAAGACCCTCGCCATTATCTCGCCACCGGTTGCCGATACCGCCAAGGCCGTTGCTGGCCCGCTAATCGCAACTCCGGTCCCCGCAAAGCCCATCGCAGCGGAGCCCGTGGCAGTTGCGCCCCCGGTCGTGCAGGAGGCCCCCGCGGCGACACCGTCTGGTACCGGATACACCGCGGAGCAAATCAAGGCCATTCTGGACAAGGCAGACATGTTGACCGAAAATGCGAAGTACGACGACGCCATTCGGAACTACAACGTAGTCCTCGCACGGGATCCCAAGAACTCGCGAGCCATTGCTGGGAAAGCTCGCGCCATCAGCAATAAGAGTCTGAGGTAGGAGTCGTATTCCTGCCGCCTAGCGCTTTCCGGGCACACTCGGAAGAGCGGGCATACCCGGGATCCCCTGCATCGTCTGCATCCGTTGAGCCATATACTTATCCATCAACAGGGGCAGATCCTTATTCATCCGTTCGACCATATGGTCCTCTGACTTTTGCAGTTGCGGATCAATCTGGTTCAATCGCTGGTCCAGGGCCTGCATCCTCTGGTCAAGCTGTGGCATCAACAGGCTCACAGAGCTGGCTGCCTGCTTCTGCAGCGCAATCACATCTTCGCGAGTCTTC
>JAYVZU010000591.1:0-9136 GCA_043783075.1 Rhodanobacteraceae bacterium | reverse complement strand
CGGCTGCCGACCGTTGCCCGCCTTCGCATAGTGCGGACGAACCAGAGACGCCATCGCAGACCACGGAACGATTCGCTCCATCTCCTCCAAAAATAACTCCCGGCGAGACTTCCGGCCATACTTCTCAAACATTCCCTGACACGCCAAACTACGCTGCTTCATCGCAATCCACCCCACAACTTAAGACTAATCAATCAGACTGTGGATGCAGAACTTGTGCAGAGTCTCCCTTAGACTAGTGATAGACAGGGTCCGATTGGCCGATTAGTACATGTGACCAAGTCGGGGTGTCGTAATCGTCGGGATTTATCTAGTGTTTCACGCTTGGATCGACAGCCGTCGTGCCACCGCTGTCGTAGGTTGAGCCAAGCGGGACGAAGATGTTCATGGCCGTGCGGTTCCCGGACGAGTTGACCCGAAGGTCGATCCGCTGAACGTCGATACCCTTATCTTCCGTAAGGTAGCGACGCTCGTTGATCGCCCGATCGATTGCCGCCTGCGGCTTCTCATTGGTGCCATTGCTACCGACAATCACCAGTCGACCACCTGCCTCGCGCTGCATCTGCAGAGCAACATCGTCCAGGCAGGCCTTGCCTTCGTTGTCCACGCGTACCGGTCGGCGGCGATCACGCTCGAACGAAACGCTGCATAGATTGCTCGTCTGCGGCGCTGAGGCGGCAGCCTCGGGAGAAGCGACCGGAGCCGGTGTCATGATGTTGACACTGGTAGTAGCCGAAGCAGACTGGCCCAGATCATCGACCACATTACAAGTCACAGTAATCGGACCGGGACCAACTCCGACCGTCGTCAACATGGCCGAGGTATCGGTGCCTGTAACCTGCCCAGAACTGGACGCATACGAGTAGGTAAGCGGGTGGTGCTGTGGGCTGACCGCCTGCGAGGTGATGGTGGCAGCTTCGCCAATCATCAGGGATGCGGGGTTAGCCGAGCAGGCAATCGTCGGAGCCAGCGGTGCCAGAATCGTGAACGGCGCGTCGCACATGGCTGCATGCTCCGCGTGCTTACCCTGCGTCACATGGCCCACGACAAGGTAAGCACCAGGCGCAAGTCCGGCTGTATTGATCGGCACCGTGGTATCGGTTCCGCTGATCGCCCCGCCATTAGTGCTCCAGGTGTAATTCGATGGATGCTTCGGGTTTAGATTCGTCGCGGTCGCTGAAGCCACCAGCGGCTCACCGGCGAACCCGCTCTGCGGCTGCACGTTGCACGTCAACTGAATCGGAAGTCGCTCCATCTCGCCGCCGAAGCGAAGCACAATGCCGCTCGACAAGCGCAGATCATCCTGCCCACCACTATTGCCGCCCGGTACGCTGTCGAACCGCGTCATCATGTATTCGGCCTGCACAGCTCGGAGCGAGAGCATATGCGTCAACCGGATATCAACTCCGCCGCCAGCCGCCATTGCGAAGGCATTCTGCGCCGGAAGCGGTGTACAGGCTGCTCCGACGCAGCCGTTCACGGTCACCGGGCTGGCATGAACTCCGCCGCCCAGTACCTGCAGGAACGGCGTGAAGCGGGTCTCATTGCGATACGAGAAGCGGGGTCCGGCCATGTAGGTAAACACAGTGCCATCTGCGCTGACAGCCCTCGGCTGGTTCGAGCCCGAACCTACCAACTCCAGCTTGTTGCTGGCGTAACCGCCAAAATCGCCAACAAGCCCGAAGTAGCGGTTGAAGTTGAAGGCCAACGATGCGTTGCCGCCGTTTAGCCCGACCATGCGGTTGCCCGTGGTGCCCAATGTATTGCCAACTCCTACTCCAACGTGCGAGTAGCCCAGCGATAGTTCAACTTTGGGAGTGCGGCGATGTTCGTGGCGGCCCTTGAGGGCACCGGGTGCCTGTGCCTGCAGAAGTGACATAGGTGCCATCAAAACCGATATTGCGATTGTGGCGATTGCTCGCCCGCATACTTGCATTTCATATCTCCTGAACTGTGACCGTCACGAATAAATTTCAACCAGGCCGCATCGACCTGGTTTGAGCGTTGTTTGCCGTTAGGGAACGTTGACGACGGTGTTCACCATCGTTACGGGTCCAGTCAGGACAAGTAGCCGACCGTTGATCGTAGTGACGGCCACGACTCCCGCAGTCGATACCGAAATTCCAGCCTGCGAGATGATCGTGCCCTGCATCGTTCCGCCTCCCAGAATGCCGTTGACCGTGGCCGCTGTTCCGACCTGCCAGAAGACATTCTTGGGCTGCGCGCCATTCACCAGCAGCACATTCCTGTGCGCCGAGGGCGTGCCAACCGTAAGGGTCGTCGCCATCTGAAATACCCAGAAGGCATTCGGGTTGCCCTGAGCATCCAGCGTCAGGTCGCCCTGCGAGATGGCATAGCTACCCGGTGCTGCCTTATAGATTCCCGGTGCCAGCGTCCGATTGCCAAGCTCACCAGCAGAGCCTCCGCCGCATCCCGGGCAGGTCGAAACATCGAGACCGTTCGGGAATGCGACGAGCGCGTTGTAGGCGATCAACGCGTCGGCAGCTGCCTTGGCTGCGATCGCCGCAGTCACGGCGGTGCCTTCGTTCGGGCACGCGACCGTAGGTGGCGGGGCAGCCGTGTAGATCGAACCATTGACGAGGCCGACGTTCAGCGGCGTTTCTGTGTACACGCAGCCGGGGGTATTGTCGTGGAAACCCGTCACAATGGTCGACACTCCGGTTGTCCCCAGGTTGCCGTTATTGACCACAGTGAAGATCCCCTGATTCGTAAGTCCGGCAGTACCTCCGAACCCCCCGAAGAGCGCTGCCGTCCCGAGGTTCACACCCGACGGAGTTATCGTGGTGCCGGTCGTAAAGCTCCACGGATTCTGTGCGCCGGTGTTGGCGAGCGAGTTGCCTGTGAGATCCGTCGCACCGCTTGTGATATTCGCGACATAGATACTGCTAGCCGTTAGCGGAGCCGATGGTGTAAAGCTCGCGATGAAGTTGATGGCGTCATACGAGACCGTACCAGAAACCGGCGTCGATCCCGGACCAGTTACGTGGAAGGTCGCCGTACTGATCGTCAACGGGTTCATCGCAGTCGAGAACGTTGCGGAGATGACCTGATTCAGCGGAACCCCGGTAGAGGAATTCGCTGGTGTGGTCGAGACCAACTGAGGCTTCGTGCTGCCAGCGCTCGCTCCAGTCGTAAACGTCCACACGTAGTTCACTGCGAGTGCGTTTCCAGAAAGATCCGTCGCCCCCGTAGTGATGGTTGCCATGAAGAGTGTATTCGGAGCAAGAGCCGCAACTGGCGTGTAAGTCGCCGTGTTGCCAACGCTCGAATAAGCCACCTGTCCCGCGACTGGCGTTGCTCCAGGGCCAGTAAGCAGGAACGTAGCCGAGTTGATCGTGCCAGCATTCATCCCGCTGCTGAACGTTGCGCTAACCACTTGAGTGGTCGGCACCGCGGTTGCAGCGTTCAAGGGAACAGTTGCAATCACAGTAGGCTTGGTCGTGTTGGGTGAGGCTGCGGTCGTGAAGCTCCACACATAGCTGCTTGCCAACCCAGTGCCTGAAAGGTCCTGCGCTCCCGTGGAGACAGTCGCGGTATAGACCGAACCAGCGGTGAGAGATGCTGTCGGGGTAAAGATCGCTACCGAACCAGCCGCGACATAAGTCACAACTCCGGTTACAGCTGCGCCACCTGTCTGCAGAGTGAAGGTGCTTGCATTGATCGTCGCGGAGTTCATCGCAGAGCTAAACGTCGCAGACACTGCCTGATTGACCGGCGTAGCAGTGGCGCCATTCGCTGGCGTCGTCGCAATTACAGTAGGGGCATTCGGCGCCGGAACCGTGCGGAAACTCCAAGAGTAGTTGAACGGGAGAGAGTTCCCGGTGGAGTCCAGAGCAGCAGTCGTGACTGTAGCCGTATACACCGTGTTGGTGAGGAGAGTCGTGTTCGAAGTAAATGTTGCCGACGAACCTGAGCACGTCACCGTGCCTGCTACCGGTATGGTGCTTGGCCCAGTCAGATTGAAGCTGCCGGCAGGCGTCGCCAGCGTGGCGCAGTTCATCGGCTTGCTGAAATTCGCGGTAAGCGTCTGGTTCAGTGCGACGCCCGTCGCGCCGTTCGTCGGCGTCGTCGAAATAATGGTTGGACGGCTGGCAGTCGTGAAGCTCCAAACGTAGTTGGCAGCTAGTGGAGCGCCAGTACTATCCGTCGCGCCGGTCGTAATAGTTACGGTGTAAGCCGTGCTGTATTGCAGCAAGGTCACTGGCGTAAAGGTCGCGATCGAGCCCGCTGCAGTGTAGGTGACCGTCCCTGATACCGAGCCAATGCCCACACCGGACAGCTTGAAGGTCGCGATATTTAATGTCGCAGGATTCATCGCCTTACTGAACGTCGCCGTAAGAAGCTGAGCCACCGGCACATTTGTCGCCCCATTGACCGGGTTCGTGGTGACAACGATGGGCTGTGCGGCGGTCGTAAAGCTCCACACATAGTTGGTTGCCATTGGATTACCCGTGCTGTCGGTGACACCGGTTGTAATCGTCGCAACATACTGCGTGTTGTATGCGAGCGGCGCGGTCGGTATAAAGCTTGCGACCGAGCCCGTCGCCGTGTACGAAACAGATCCGGTAACCGTGCCGCCGCCTAACGCTGCAAGCGTAAAGGTCGAGCCGTTCACAGTCGCAGGGTTCAGCGCTTTGCTAAACGATGCACTCAAAATCTGATTAATCAGCACACCCGTCGCGCCGTTCGCCGGATTTGTCGATACTACCGTCGGCTGTGTCACGGTAGTAAAGCTCCAGCTATAGTTCGCTGCGGGCTGGGTGCCCAGAGTATCGGTGACACCGGTCGTAATCGTCGCGGTGTACAGGCTGTTGTAAGCAAGGCTCACAGACGGCGTAAACGACGCAATCGAACCAATCGCCGCGTAGGCAACAAGGCCATTGACCGAAGTTCCACCGGGACCAACAAGTTTAAAGGTCGAAGAACTGACTGTTGCAGGATTCATAGCCACACTGAATGTCGCTGTCACAACCTGAGCGATAGGCACGCCCGTCGTCCCATTTGCGGGGTTGGTTGCGGTCACTGCCGGAGGGGACGAAAGAACGGTTTGCTTGCCGCAACCCATGACGAATAGGCAGACCATTGCCACGAGGGACCCGATTGCATGAAACCGATACTTACTCATTTTGCTGATCCTCTAAGCTGCAACGCACTTTTTAAACTGGGCGTGAACTCGCTTGTAAGATGCACCAATGGCTAGCACAGCCGTGTGATCGCGTAAATGAGCAATATCAAGAAGGTTGTACGAAGTTTTTATAAATTTTCACTTTGCCATAGTGAGTCTCCGTGTTGCATCACGACACCCAGCTTCAAGCTGGAGACTTTTGCGTGAGGCGACAGGTGTAAGCATGGGCAAGGCGCGATTCGAATTATTGTTCTAAGCACTCTGAGAGTCAATTGTCACTGCGCTGCCAAAGCCGAAGTGTCGAAAGGACAAGCGTGGCCGCCCGTGGTCTTCGAATCAAGACTGCATCTGGCGCGATGGCTTGTAGAGGAGAATCATTTGGCGATCCCTCCGCCCCCGGACCGATGATTTCGTCGATCCATCCAGCCCACTCCCCATTCCGCCAATACAACGGTCACCAGCCAGGTGCAACCTACCATATAGCCCGCCGCGACGTCGCTCGGGTAATGGACGCCCAGATAAATGCGGCTCAAGCCGATTCCCAGGATGAGTGTTGCCGCGAGAACACTCACGGTCACACGCTCCCATCCGTGGCGAAGGTGTTGGAACCTCAAAAAGACGAGGATGCCGTACAGCACGACCGCAAAGATCGAGTGCCCGCTTGGAAAAGAAAAACTATGCTCCTCCGCTAATGCCCAAGGAACATCCGGTCTTGTCCGGTGAAAGTACAGCTTCAACACCACCATCAATATCCCAGATCCAACCATCGCGGCAACGAATGTGACTGTGTCACGATACAACCGTCTCCACCACAGCAACCCAGCGATAAGCGTAGAGGAAGCGAACAAGAACGTCGGGGAACCCATCCAGGTCAAACCCCGCATCCCGCTCGTCAGCGTCGGCGACGTGTACCCATGCACGACTGACTGAATATGCAAGTCAAGATCCGTCAGAAACGGCTCTGCAATCTCCTCGTGAAACTCCGCAAGTACAACCAGAAGGATGCCTACCCCGAGCAACCCCACAAGGAGTGACACAGCAAATCGGGTCCACTTTATCGTCAAAGTCTGCATCAGTCAGGAATCTACCATATGGTCTAAAGGATAACCTTGGGGAGATCAGTCACGGTGTGATGACATCAGCCAATTGCCAGCAGCGGGAGACACTTTGTCAGGAGTCAGGCACTACTTGGCAGCGCTGGCTGTTGAAGGTTCGTAGGGCTGCAGGTTTTCGGTGAGTGTGAAGGGCCAGCCGTAGGCGGCAAAGTACGCCTGATTCAACTTCCGCTGCTGGTCTGCCAGCTAAGGAACCTTTGCATAAGTGTTAACTATTCAGGTTCGGTGCCCTGAAAACAGGGCACTTGTTTTTGGCCAAAACGACTTGTGCAGAGGTTCCCTAACCTATGCGCCTATGTTTTTCGGCTTATGTCAAACCCTACGCGTCGTGGTTACGTCACTGGTTGGGCTTGGACAGCATCGATCTGCCACTTTCAGGGTCTCCGATGATCTCGAAACGGACTACGCTGGAACAGAAGTCGCACGTTGCCTCATTGACGCCTTTGGATACATCCGAGACTGGAAAGGTCCGTAGACACTCGGAGCAAGTAACCGCGAATGTCCCGCCATTGTTTTTCACCCATACCGCTGCCTGATTCGGCTTTCCCGTTCGAGGGCGAGTGGGTAGTTCGTGCAGCAGCTCGATTATCTTCTGGAATAGTTCCTTGGCGGCGTAGCCACCTTTGGGAAAGAAGGCGTCAGCTAGGACGCTTTCAGGTACGGATATACCGGAAAACTCTCCTGAGATAACAATGACCGGAATCACCGGAAACCGCCGACGAACGACCGAGAGGAACTCAAAGCCGTTCATGTTTGGCATTTGAAGGTCAGAGATGATGATGTCTGGGAGGGACTGCTTTAGCGCGACCAGACCTTCAAAACCATCCGCCGCCCCGCGAACCTCATAGCCTTGTGCTGAAAGCAGCATTTTGCCCAGCTCTTGCAGGCTTGGGTTGTCTTCCACAATCAGTATCCGGTATGGGAATGGGCTAGTAGGCAACGTCTCTCCAGGTCGATTCCGTCTGCACCTAGAGAGTAACCCATTCGCAATGACTAGCACATCCTCAGAGTTTCGGTGGCCTACTTCGAATCGGAGCGCTGGTGATGGGGGGCAAGTGGGCGCTCCATGACTTCGGCGTCAGTTAGGTGGCGGGCCATCCTTAGCAGGCCGGGAAGACTACGCGCATCGTCGACCTGCACGGACGCACCGCGACTCCCGGGATGATCGACAATCACAGCCATTACGCAGAGGCTGGCGCAGAGGACCTTTACCTTATCAAGCTGGATGACGCTACCAGCATCCCCGACATCGTAGCCCGGGTGAAGGCGCGAGTCGCCGTCGCCAAGCCCGGAGCGTATGTGTTGGGGCGCGGATGGGACCAGTGCAAGCCGGCCGAGCGCCGCTACATCTACGCCTCCGACCTCGATGTCGGAAACACCGGCTACCCCACAATGGACCCGGAGGTCTACCGCCAGATGGTGCGCCTCTTCCACCAGGCCGGCATCTCAGTTGGAACCCACGCCATCGGCGACCGCGCCGTTGACTGGGTGGTCGATACTTATGCCCTCGTGGAAAAGGAAAGGCCTATCCCCGGCCTCCGTCACTCCATCATCCATGCAAATTTTCCGACTCCGCACGCCGTCGACGTGATGGCAGAGCTCGAGAAGCAATACGACGCTGGCTATCTGGAGGTGCAGCCTGTCTTTCTTTGGTGGTTTGGCCAAAGTTGGCTTCCAACCCTCGGAGCGGACCGATTGGGCCTCGTCTTCCCGCTCAAGACCTATTCCGACCGAGGCATTCGCTGGACCTCCGGCACCGACTATGGCGTCGCACCGCTCGCCCCGCGATACGGGCTATGGGCTGCGGTCGAGCGCGAAGCCCTGGACGGGAAGCATCCTTTCGACGCCACGCTGGGCGTAGACATACATACCGCTCTACGCTCCTATACCGCTGCGGCCGCCCCGCAGCTCTTCCTCGAGAAGCAGATCGGATCCCTCGAACCAAGCAAGCGCGCCGACATCGCCGTATGGGACCGCAACCCCGATAGCATCCCGTCCGCGGACTTGAAGAACCTGAAGTGCGAGATGACCATTCTGGACGGAAAGAGCGTCTACTCGCGCCTGAGCCGAGCTCAGTACATTAGTCCCGTTCAACGTTCCGCTCGTCAGTGAGTAGCTCAGTCTTGTCAGTTGTGGCGAAATCGCGGATGCCCTCCTCGACCCAGCATGCGACATTAATCAGAGTGTCCAGCTATGGAGTTCGTTATTGAGTTCTCCCTTTCCACCCCACCCAGCTGTTCCCCTTCGAGGGCCTTTCTTGACAGGTCGCGATTTAGTCCGAGCGATCTCCCCGAGCCGGGTGGGGAGTAATAAGTCGAAGTGAGATACGGATGAGTTGAGCCGTCCTCAAGCCAAGAAGGTGGTGAACAACTTCTTCGGTTTGATTTCTGAGGTGCTTGCCAAGAGCGAAAAGGTAATCCTACTGATCGGCACGCTCGAGGTCTTGGAGCGGAAGCGCCCGCCACTTTGCGGCTGGTTCCTGAATCGAGTCAGAGTGACGTACAAGCAGCATCTAGTTCACCCCGGCGGAGGAGAGCCTGGAGGAGAGTCCGGGCGAGGTCAAAAGGGCCATGAGTTGCGGCACGGGGCATAAGTGTTAGTCACATGGTAATTCCCTAAAACGTGAAAAACCCAACAATCTGGGTGCAGCATGGTGCGTAACCTCCAGTCAATTTCTGAAACGGCTTAACTCATCCCTTCGATGCAGAAATCCACACAGATACTTTTGAAAATTCATCCTGCCTAATCGACATTTTTAGGGGTGTCAGGAGCACAGCTGATCGCGGTGCGGAGAGCGTCGAGAGCGAGGATCCTTAGGTGGTCGACGGGGCGCCTGGGTGGGGTAAGACTGGAGCCGACAGAGCGGGCGAAGCAG
>JAYVZU010000590.1:0-9136 GCA_043783075.1 Rhodanobacteraceae bacterium | reverse complement strand
CAGCGGCAGACGTATGAGTGCGACGGCCTGACCGCAATGCGAACCGTTCCGTCAGCAGTCTTGCTGCCTCGCTCACGGGACGAAGTACAAGCGATTATTCGGGTCTGCGCGGAACATCAAATACCGTTCGTCGCTCGGGGTGCCGGGACCGGGTTGTCTGGCGGCGCACTACCTGCAGCTGGGGGCATCGTGCTGAGTTTCGCGCGCATGAACCGGATTCTGGCGGTAGATTTTCCCAATCAACGCATCACGGTCGAACCCGGAGTGATCAATACTCATGTCACGAACCGAGTTGCGGCGGCAGGTTATTTCTATGCACCAGATCCATCGTCGCAGACCGTCTGCACCATCGGGGGCAATGTTGCGGAGAATGCTGGCGGTGCCCATTGCCTGAAGTATGGGTTCACGACGACCCACGTTTTGGGCCTGGAGGTTGTGCTGCCGACTGGCGAGTTGGTTCACTTCGGCTCCCCGGCACCGGACGCGCCCGGCTATGACCTGACCGGAGTCTTCGTGGGGTCGGAAGGGACGCTTGGCGTTGTCACGGCCATAACGCTGCGGATTGTAAAGCGTCCGGAAGCGGTGCAGGTTTTGCTCGCAGCGTATGACTCGATCGCCGCCGCCGGACAAACTGTGTCGGACATTATCGCTGCGTCGATTCTGCCGGCTGCGATGGAGATTATGGACCGGCTCTCGATTGAAGCGGCTGAGGTTTCTGTACACCCGAACTACCCGGTTTGTGAGGCTCTGTTGCTGGTGGAGCTGGATGGTTCTCGGGGCGAGGTTGATCTACAGATGCAGCAGGTGCGTGCGTTATGTAGAAGCAACGGCGCATGGGAGGATCGCCTGGCCCAAAGCGCGGCTGAGCGAATGCTGGTGTGGAAGGGCCGGAAAGCGGCGTTTGCCGCAGCGGGGAGATTAGCCCCGAACTACATCGTCCAGGATGGTGTGATTCCTCGTACGAAGCTGCCGATCATTTTGGAGGAGATCGCTGTGATGGCGGCCGAGACCGGTCTGCGCGTAACGAATGTCTTTCATGCAGGGGACGGAAATCTGCACCCCATCGTGTTGTATGACGCGTCGATTCCAGGGCAGGAGGCGATTGCCGTTGACCTTTCGATTCGGATACTACACCGCTGTGTCGATCACGGTGGATCGATCACGGGTGAGCATGGGGTTGGCAAGGAGAAGCAGCAGGCGATGGGGTATATGTACTCCGAACCCGACATGGACACGATGCAACTGGTACGTTGTGCATTCGATCCAGAGAATATTGCGAACCCGGATAAACTCTTCCCTCGCCCGAGGCTGTGTGGCGAGAAATCTGGCCCTTACACATTGCACCCCCTCGAAGCGGCGGGCGTTGCGGAGTATTTCTAGCCCATGAACTCACCTTTGAGCTTGAATGTAATTCGCGAGCGGCTGACCGAGGTTGTGGGTGTCGAACACATGAGTGTTGGCGAGAGTGCCTTCGTCGTCAGCCCGGCAGACACAGAACAAGTGGCACAGGTTTTGCGGCTGGCCAACGAGAGTGGCCTCATCGTTGAGCCATGTGGTGCCGACACGAAACGGCATTGGGGTGAAGAGGTCCAGCCAAACCTTTTTCTCAAGACGGAGCGGATGAACACGGTCCGCGAGCACACATGGCAGGACCTGACCTGCACCGTCGAGGCGGGATGTACGTGGCAGAATCTGCAGTCGGTGTTGGCACAGCACGGCCAGTTTGTGGCGCTTGATCCGCTCACTCCCGAGCGCGCAACCATCGGCGGGATCATCGCAACGAACGACTCCGGTAGTCTGCGATTGAAGTATGGGAGCCTGCGCGATCTGGTGATCGGCATGACGATTGTGCTGGCCGACGGTACCGTCGCGCGGTCGGGCGGCAAGGTCGTCAAGAATGTCGCAGGATACGATCTGCATAAGCTGATGATCGGGGCATACGGAACCCTCGGCATACTGACGGACGTCACCTTCCGCCTGCATGCGGTACCTCGCCATACGAGGACGTTCATCTTTGCTTCGGAAGCGGCAGATTCATTAGGCAAGATGCTGATCTCCATACTCGACTCGCAGTTCAATACTCAAGCGATGCAGATTCGCTTCGACGGTGCGTCATTCTGGCTGGATGTGCAACTTGCCGCGCTTCCTGAAGTGATGGAACAGCAGGCGAATTCTCTGCCGACTCTTGCGATGGAGTTCGGCCTGACGATGTCTGACGCCTCGGATACGATCTGGAGCGCCAGGCAGGATCTTTTTGCGGATACCGCTGCATTCATCGTCAAAGCGACAATGCTTCCGTCTGGTCTAGCTGCTGCAGTGGCTGCTGTGCATAGCCTTGGCGGCACCTGTGTCGCACAAGCGAGCGGAATTCTTACCGCCGCAATTCCGGCTGACCAGCAGAGTGGAATTCAGAGTCTGCGAGCTGTATTGGAGCAGGACGGAGCCACACTTACAATCCTCCAGAATCCGGCTAATTCGATCCTTGGTCGTTGGGGCAGGTTGCCAGATTCAATCGATCTGATGCGGCGCATCAAGCAGCAGTTTGATCCGAACCGTATCCTCAATCCCGGCCGCTTCCTTGGAGGAATCTGACTTGAGCCACCTTACTCAGCTTGAACCGGCCAAGCCGTCCAACTTCGACGCCCATCATGCGCCATCGAAGGAACTGATCTCCGATTGTGTCCATTGCGGCTTCTGCCTGCCCGCCTGCCCAACCTATGTGCTTTGGGGAGAGGAGATGGACTCACCACGTGGCCGGATTTACATGATGAAGAAGACGCTCGAAGGACAGGCACCGCTCGACCGGACCTTTGGGTTGCATATGGATAACTGTCTCGGCTGCATGGCTTGTATGACTGCGTGTCCATCCGGGGTGCAGTATGGCAAGCTGATCGAGGAGACGCGGGCGCAGATTGAGCGAAATATCCCGCGAACCACGTCTGATAGTCTCTTCCGAAAACTGCTCTTTGCAATTTTTCCGTATGCCTCGCGTCTGCGCATGATTGCGATTCCTACGCTTGTTTACCAGCGTTCTGGGCTGCAAACACTGGTTCGCAAGAGCGGGATTCTAAGCAGCTTGCCCGTCCGTCTTGCTGCGATGGAAGCGCTGCTGCCGCGCGTCCCCAATAATCCGTTTCGCGGCCTTCCGGAGCTCACAGCACCGTCGGGCGACCGTCGTCAGCGCGTAGGAATGCTCGCTGGGTGCGTCCAACAGGTCTTCTTCCAGCACGTCAACGAGGCCACCGCCCGGGTGCTTGCGGCAGAAGGCTTTGAAGTGGTCATTCCGCCTTCGCAGGGATGCTGCGGGGCGTTGATGGTCCACTCCGGTCTTGAACCGGAGGCGCTTGATTTTGCACGTAAAATCATCGCTTCTTTCGAGGCTGCGAATGTCAACACCATTGTCATCAACGCTGCGGGCTGCGGCTCCACGATGAAAGAGTACGGCTACATGCTGCGCGATGACCCGGCATGGGCTCCCCGCGCCGTCGCCTTCAGCGCCAAGTGCAAGGACATCTCGGAGATACTGTGCGACTTCCCCGCACTTAGCAAACGGCATCCAATCGCGATGCGCGTAGCATATCATGACGCCTGCCATCTGCGGCACGCGCAGGCCGTCTTTGAACAACCGCGACGTCTGCTTGCCGGGATCCCGGGACTCGAAGTCGTCGAGGTGGAGGAGGCATCGCTGTGCTGCGGTTCAGCAGGCGTCTACAACTTGCTGAACCCCGAGACCGCGAATGAACTTGGCGACCGGAAGGTTGAGAATCTGCTCGCGGCGAAAGCCGATGCAGTTATCTCCGCAAATCCCGGCTGCCTGTTGCAACTGATGAGCGGCCTGCGCAGGCGCGGTATGGAGACCATGCCGGCCTTCCACATGGTGGAACTGTTGGATGCGTCGATCCGCAACGTGCAGCTGACCGCCCGCGACTCCTAATTTCTGGCCTTCACCGGCCACTGTGTTTGACCGCTGCTGTGATACGCCAGGTTCCCGATATGCCCGGCCCGAGCCGCGGTAATCCCTGTTTCGACCGGGGCATTGGGTTCGTGGCGCGACTTGATGCACTCGAAGAAGTTCTTCATGTGGGTGATGGTTCCATCCTCAAAGCTGTCTTCCTTGAGGAGCGGATTCTTGTCTCCCTTGACGCCCTCGCGCCACATGGTCATGCCGGAGCGGCTGATCTTGAGCGTGGCCTTGGTGCCGCGGAACTCAAGGCCACCGTCATCGATTGATGAGCTCATCATGCCCTCGTAGACCACGTCGAATCCGGGGTAGCGGAACGCCGCTTGAATCGTGTCGGGACACTCCCAGTCAGTCTGAATATAGCGATCGCCGAGCATGAATGCCGTCGATGGTTCGTCCGCCTTCATCGCCCAATGCACGACGTCGATCCAGTGAGCGAAGAGGTCGGTCATCGCACCACCGCCGAAGTTCCAGTACCAACGCCAGCGGTTGTACTTCTCCAGACTGAAGGGTTGATCGGGCGCGCCGCCGAGCCACTGTTTCCAGTCCAACTGTGCCACATCCACAGGCTTCGGAACCCAGTTCAGGTCGTAGTTCTGCCACCAATAGGTCCGTATCTGCGTCACCCGGCCGAGTGCTCCGCCCTGGATCAGGTCAACGGCGTTGCGAAAGTGGCTCCAGCTACGTTGCTGCATGCCGCACTGCAAAATCTGCTTGCTGGACCGCACAGCATGTTGCAGCACTGCGCCTTCTTCGAGCGAATGCGTCACCGGTTTCTCCAGATACACATCCTTCCCTGCGGCAAGGGCAGCAGCGGCAATCCGGACGTGCCAATGGTCGGGAGTTGCGATGAGCACGGCGTCGATGGTTTTGTCGTCCAGCACGGCGCGATAGTCCATGTTTGTGGACGCTGAGGTGGCGCTGGGCCGCTTGGTCACTGCCTCTCTGCGTGGGGCGTAAACATCACTCACTGAAGCGATCTCGAAGGGTAAACCGGAGCTTTCAGCGGCGTTCAGCAGTTGGCCCATCCGACCGCCTGCCCCGATTACCCCAATGCGGAGGCGGTCGTTGGCTCCAAAAGCTTTTGTCGATGCAAGAGCGGTAAGGCCCCCGGCGATGAGGAAGCTGCGGCGGTTCGGCGAAACGGTCATGTCACTCCAGCGTGATGCGAATTTATTGGAATAGAAGTCGCAGAATAGTACCAAACCCGTGCAAGGACTGGTCCAACTGATTCGATCTCACCTAGTACGATTTAGCCGCCGATCCGGCACCGATGCCAGCAAGCCCTTGTTGGAGATGACTTAACGGCATTCAAATCTCAATCAATATCAATCGAAATACGCCAGTCGTTGACTATCTTTATTCAATAATGGCAATATCACAGCGCCGAACACCATTTGAAATAGCATGAGCCAGATGTTTGGTTCGCTCGCTCAAGCAATGTAGGGCACTGGAGATCACCATGAATCATGCTCAGACACGTCGCGTTTTTTTGCGGAATATGGCAATCGCTGGCGGAACGCTTGCCGCAGCAGCAAAGCTTCCGGCAACGGCTTTAGGACAGCTTGCTGCTCCAGTTGGGACAACAAGCAATAGTCCGTGGGCCAAGCAGATCGGGCTGGAGCTCTTCACCGTACGCGACCTGCTTTCTACGCCGAAGAGCTACGTGGCGACACTCGAAAAGATCGCGGCGATCGGCTACAAAGAGATTGAGCCAGCCAGTGGATATGCCGGGATGACTCCGAAGGAGTTTCGCGCCACGATGGATGGCCTTGGACTCTCGATGCCGAGCACACACTCCGGTGCGACGGAAGGACCAGACCTCGAGAAGGAGTTGGAAGGATTCCAGGTGATGGGGCTGAAGTACATCGAGATCTCGGCACCGCGTCCGGCTGGCGGTCGTGGCCCCGGTGGCCCTCGACCAGCCGGTTCGCCTGGCCGTCGTCCGCAGATGAACTTTCAGTTGAAGGCGGAGAGTTCAGACTCGATGAAGCAGACTGCCGACAAGCTGAATGAACACGGCAAGCTCGCGAAGAAGTTCGGCATGAAGATCCTCGTTCACAATCACACCACGGAGTTTGCGCCGCTGACCGACAAGCCGGAGATGAAGCCGTACGATATTCTGCTGGCGCATACCGATCCTGAACTTGTTGCGATGCAGCTTGATATTGGCTGGGCGATTCAGGCAGGTCAGGACCCGCTCGCCATGTTCAAGAAGAGCCCAGGACGGTTTGAGCTGTGGCATGTCAAAGATATGTGCGATATCGACCTGATGCCTGCCGGTACCGATGAAAGCAAGCGGATGCAGATGGGTGCGCGTAGCATCGTCCCGCTTGGACTTGGAGACATCGACTACAAACCGATATTTGAAGCTGCTTCCCTATCGGGCATGAAGCACTTCTGTGTAGAGCAAGACACTGCAGCCGACTGGGGCGATTCCGTCGCCGCAGCCGGAGTTTCCTGCAAGAATCTGATCGCGATGCTGGGCTAGATACGCACCAAATTACCAGGCAAGATTCGCTCTTGCCAACAAGAAAGTCTAAGGGGATTATGAGCACAAACGTAGTAGCAGCCTCTGTCGATAAGCACACTGAGTACAACAAGAAGCGTCTCTTTTTTGTGAGCGCGCTGGCGCTAACCATGGCTGGGATCAACGCATCGTTGCGCGCCAACACCGCAGCGGATCTACAGCGTATTTTCCTGGATCCGATTGATCCGGCGCACTCAGCAACAATGATCGCCGGGGTCCTCGGCGTCCCGTTTCTCGGCTTTGCGTTGACCATCGCGATCGGCAGCCCGCTACTGGATTACATCGGCATGAGCATTCTGCTGCCGCTGTCTGGACTTGCCTTCACGGCCGGAATGCTGCTGATTCTTTTCGCAAGTCATCTGGCATCGGGCGCAGGGATTTACACCGTCATCTACACCGGCGCAATCATCGCCGGTATTGGATGGGGATTGGTCGAGACGGTGAGCAATCCGCTGATCGCAACTCTTTACCCTGAAGATAAAACCGCGAAGCTGAATGCGGTCCACGCGTGGTGGCCGGGCGGCCTGGTCATTGGTGGTCTGCTGGGCGTCGGCATGTCCAAGATGGGCCTGGGCTGGGAGGCGAAGCTGGCGATTGCAATCGTACCGGCGATTGTGCTGATCATCTCCTGCATTGGCTTGAAGTTTCCGCCGACGGAGCGCGCTGCATCGGGCGTCTCCATGGCGCAGATGTTCCGCGAGCTCAGGAGCCCACTCTTCTTCGTGCTCTTCTTCTCCATGTTTTTGACAGCCGCTTCCGAGCTCGCGCCGGGTCAGTGGGTCGACATTGCGCTCAGCCGCACCGTCCACATGCCGGGCATCCTGCTGCTGGTTTACGTGAGTGGTCTGATGTTTGTGATGCGCCACTTTGCCGGGGCTCTGGGTAAGATTCTGCCGCCCGTCGGAGTGTTGTGGCTCTCCTGCCTGATGGCTGCGCTGGGGCTGTTCGCGCTGAGCTTTGCCAACTCACCCGTCACCGGTCTTCTGGCCGCGACCGTGTGGGGTACGGGTGTATGCTTTATGTGGCCTACGATGCTCGCCAGTGCGTCCGAACGCTTCCCTCGCGGCGGTGCCCTGCTGATGGGTCTGATGGGGACTGCCGGCACTCTATCCATTCAGTTTGTACTGCCGTTCATGGGAAAGGTGTTCGATAACAAGAAGCTGGAAGTAGCGGGTGGGTTGGAAGCGTTCCAAAAGCTGACGCCTGGCCCGGAACTCGATCGGGTACTCGGTCTGGCTTCGCAAGCGTCCTTCAGAATCGTGGCGATCTGCCCAGCTTTTTTGCTGATAGTATTCGGCGGAATCTGGCTATACGATAAATCTAAGGGCGGATACAAGCAGACAAGCATCGAATAGGATTCGCCCAGGGAGGGATCAGTTATGGCTGAAGGCGTCACACATATCATCACCTCGACCACTGCGCCGATTCTGCCGGATGGCGTTATCACCAGTGAAAGCCTGAAGGCCGAAGGCGATGCTCCGGGCACGGCTGCGTATGTCCACTACAACGGGCCTACGCAGCAACTCGCAACCATGTGCACTGGGATGGCTGTCCTCGATCCCGGTGCCAGCCCTCATCCTCCGCATCAGCATCCGGAGGAGGAGTTCATGATCATCGCGAGCGGCACGGGAGTTATCGAGGTCGCTGGCAAACCCACCGCAGTCGGCCCCGGCGCAATTATGTACTGCGGCGCGAATGTGCTGCATGGAATCGTCAACACGGGCAATACCCCGATGACGTTCTACTGGTCGAAATGGATCGCAAAGGGCTTTGAATAGCCACGGAGTTCTTCTATCTTTGCTCACATGACGTTGCCGACCCAGCACGTAGAAGAGACCACTAACTTTCTGGAGAGAACGCTCGGATATCGGCGCAAGCCGGTACCGGCGAACTCTCCAGTCGAAGTCTGCTGGCTCGACATCGGCAATGGTCAGGAGTTGCACGTGTTCTACGTGCAGGGATTTGTTGGGTCTGGGTTTGAAGCCGAATTTGGGCGACATGTCGCTCTGTTCCACCCGCTCGCGGACTTCCCTGCTATGCGGAGCCGGATCGTAGATGCTGGCGGCGAACTCATCGAACCGCTGCGGTCCACACCGTTTGAACGGCTATTCTTTCGTGAACCCATCAATGGTTATTTATTTGAGATGATCGATGACGCAAGGCATCGGCAGTTGCTGGCTACTTAAGTTGTAAATCATGTCAGGACAATCACAAACCGCTAAGCGTACACCCAACGCTTGAGGTCATTTGCCTGAGATTATGGCGGTGGACGCAGTCTGCATCAAACCCCTCTCTGCAATACATTCCTGTAAACAGGGATATTTTCAGGGAATCTCCCCAAGTTCCCTTCTGAGCGAACGGCTTCACTCGATCGATAGTAGATAGACGATTCTCGATAAGCAGATGGATGACCCCGCTACACTTGTGGGGCGAATGAAAGCCGCGGGTTCGCCGCTGACCTTCGAGATTCCAGCTAGCGAAACCTCAACGAGTCTCCGGCTTGTGCCTTACTACGAGACCGCGTATGAGCGCTACGCCACCTACTGGAAGATTGCTCAGAGCTAACCCGTCTAAGCGCGACGTAAGACGCAATGCGCCCAGTCATGGGGAAAATGCTTGTGATTATGCTGCTCGCTCCATTGACA
>JAYVZU010000589.1:0-9154 GCA_043783075.1 Rhodanobacteraceae bacterium | reverse complement strand
GCTGGATTCTGGGGTCGTCTTCAATGACAAGAATCAGGCTCATGTTCCCCTCTTCGGGCTGTTTACTGGAGTTTACCCGTGACAATATCTTCTCCTACTGTTCACTGCGAATCCAAAGAAAAGTGGTGTTGTGACAAAGAAGTGACATCCAGGTCAGGTAGCTGGCAGGCGGCGAAAAAGTACTGCAGCAAGCACTCCGGCGGCTGCTATTCCGAACAACACAACGGAATAGTTGAACCTGACGAAGAGCGAACCGACCGCAGTGGACGCAACGATCTGTGATGCGGCGCTGACGAAGAACGTGTAGGAGGAAGCGCCGTTGCGGTCGGACTCAGGAACGCGATCCATGAGCAGACTATAAATTCCTGGCTCGTTCATGCACTGCGCACCCATATATCCCCAGTAGAGCCAGGCATTCCGGTGTGCGGAATGTGTGCTGGCAAGCGAAAACAGCATCGCCGCCGTGGCGAGTTGAGTCAGCAGGATGCCTGTCGAGAGGCCAGTCCAGCGAAAGAGGATTGGCGCGCCAAGGATGGCGGCAAACTGGACGAGTTGCGAGAGCGAGAAGATTGAGCCCATGGCTTCGAGCGAGAGCCCAAGATGATGGACGAAGAAGATGTTGGCGAAGGGTGGGAAGGCTCCGGCGACGAACGACCAGAGGGCCATGGCGGGAAGGAAGTGACGCAGGAAGGGAGCGGAGGGGCGGATGAAGCTCGTTCTGGGTGCGGCCGTTGTGGCTGACGCAGGCGGCGTGCAGTGCGGGGGCATATCTGCCCGAGATGAGGATCATCGCCATGGCTTCGAGAAAGTGGTGGCGGAAGTAGAGCGTATCGACGAGTGTAGAGCGGTCGAGCCATGCGAAGCCGAATCCGGCGTTGAGGTCGCGGGTGGCGTGGTTGTTGGCGTCGGCGATGAAGGTGATGAGGTGGCGACTGGCGCGGAATGTGGGCGCGGATGGCGTGGCGGTTGAGCCGAAGTCGTGGATACCGATGCGCAGTTGCACGGTTGGGATTGGATGGCGCGGCTATCGACCAGACCGCCGAGGGTGGAGCTCTGCAGGTTGGAATTCGCTGGAGAATCCTCTACCTGAACCTGCTGGCTGATAGACGCGACGGAGGTGTAATTTTGAGCGACGCCGTCTCGCAGACGCTGACGTGAATGATGGAGTTGGCGGTTGCGAAACCGTCATGCTGCACGCTGACCTCGTACTGCCCCGGCGGCAGCAAGACAACGCGGAAGTCGCTGTCATTCGTGGTTTTTACAATTCGTCTGGCATGGGTCTCCTGGTTGACGGCGACCACGGTGGCAGCGGCGACGACGCGATTGGTTGGGTCGTTTACGACTCCGGAGATCGCGCCTGTGCCTGAAGTCTGTGCGAGACCGAAGGCGACGGTGAACAGGAACGAAATGAGGATAGAGATTCGGTTCGGAACGAGGTGCATACGCGGCCTCTCGGTTTCGCAGGATTCGATCATCGGTATACAAACTGTAAGCAGCACAGGTGAGCAGTTTGTCAGCGAATTGTCGTTCTTTCATCACCGTTTCGACAGCGCAACTTGCGGGATCACGCGCGTTTCACTGCAGTGGCCCAGTCAATCGGGTTATTGTGGCTGCGACTCAACGAGGGAGGTCTTACGAACTGCTTGCGGAACAAGTCCATCGGCAGCCCTGGGATAACGTCGCAGACCCGTGAGCTGAAGTGCGATGGCCCACAGGAAGGCGGGGTTGTTGCGCAGGTATCGTTTCCACAGATGCTTTGGATCCTGCAGGAGTCGATCGCGCCACTGCAATCCGCAGCGCTTGATCCATTCGGCTTAGTCGGAGATACGACCGGTGTGGTAGTCGAAAGCGGCACCGACGCTGAACATCAGCCGGGTATCGAGCAGCGGCAGATAGCGAGCCATAAAGCGCTCCTGCTTTGGGGTGCTGATGCCGACCCATACGATATCGGGGCGCAGGCCGTTGACAAGTTCGATGAAGGCTTGCTCTTCAACTGGCGAAGTCGCGCCGAATGGAGGGCAGTAGGTGCCGACGATCTTCACCCAGGGATATCGAACCTCCAGGGTCTGCCGCAGTTCATCGGCGATGCCTTCCCGGCCTCCGCACAGGAAGTGTGTGCGACCGTAAAATTCTTCGCGCTTCATGACTTCGAGCATCAGGTCGGGACCGGCGACGCGCTCCATGTGGCGATCCCTGATGATGGCCGACCCACACCGTGGGCATGCCATCTGGCGCCACCAGTGCGGTTCCAGCAAATGCGGATTGCGGTGCGCCTCCATGACGCCATGTACACCGGCCAGGCAGATGTATTCCTTGCGCGTTGAGGCCAGCTCCATGGCAATACGATCTATCGCCGCCTCGATGTTTACGGCGTCGATACGTACATCGAGAACACAGGCCTTGGGATACTCCGCTTCGTTCTTCATGGTCGTCCTCTTTCAAAACTTGCTGCCTGCTTGCATGCGGCTATGACTCTGCGGCTTGCGTCGGCCTGGAGCAGACGGTGGTACAGGCGGCGGTAGGCCTCGGCGATACGCGATTCGGAGAAAGTATCCGTTACAGCCGTTCGAAATTTATGGCTTGCGAGCGCTGCACGAGTCGCATCCACGAACCCTTGCACGGGGTCTTGTTGCAGCGAGGCGTACTGGCAATAGGAGCCGCCCACTTCGCGGAATGCCGGGATATCCGAGCAGACGACGCGGCAGTGGTGCAGCATGGCTTCGACGACTGGCAAGCCAAAGCCCTCGACGGTTGAGGGCGCGAGCAGAAGTTCGCATTGGCCATAACACCATTCAAGCTCCGCATCGCTGAAGCCGCTCAGCATAGAGATGCTGGTGGCCAATCCGGAGTCGTGGATGAAGTTTTCTATCGATGGCGTATCCGGCCCGTTGGCACCGACAATCAGCAGGCAGGCTGTATGGGGAAGGTCTCCACACTCGAGTAGACGCTGGGAGACCTGCATCGCGAGGACGATATTTTTGTTGCGGCGGTGTTGTGCGACACACAGCAGAAATGGTTCGCCCTGCCAGCCTTCGAGCGGACACTTGACTGCCACTGGCTCGCTGGGATTGACGCAGTTGTAAATCGTGACTGCCTTCTGCAGGACCGCACTGGTTGCATGAATTTCGAGACGATTGAGTGTGCTCTCGGAGACACAGGCGATGGAGTCTACAGCGCGAAGGCATTGCTGCAGGATCGCGCGGTTGACAAGGACTTTTGGATAGTCGAAGTTTGCTGGGACATCGCAGGGGTACAAGTCATGCAGCGTCACGACGACCGGGCAGTTGAATGCTGAACGTCGCACTGGGACCGAATAGGTGACGTGCACAATATAGCTGTGAAGGTTCTCGGCGAGTCGGGGCAGAGCAGACCAGTACCAGATATTCCGCGCCAGTGCAGATGATCCCACGCGTACCACGGATACTGACAGCCGCTTATCGACAACGTTGAGCATCGAAAGCATGGCTTCGTGCTGCCACTCGCCAACGATGAGATCGACCCGATCGACCTCTGCGTTGCGGAGCAGGCAACGTGCGAGGTTGGCTGCGTGGCGGCTTACACCGCTGGGCCTGCTGGAGGGTGAGCTGGCAGGCAGCAGGACTTTCATAGCTGCCTCCGCTCCCGAGCGTGCATCATTTCCTCGGGGATTTCGTAGGGCAGGTAAAAGCCGCGCAGCAACTTTTCGCCATACCGCATCAGTGCGGGTACCTGCAGCAGTGTGGCAGCGGCGCTGCGGACACGCATCGACTGAAAGCGCTGGGCCAGCGGAGTTTCGCGCAGAATAATGCTGCGATGCTCCGCCCGCTGTCTATCGATAAACTCGATGCTCTTGCTGGCAGTATGTATGCGAAAGTCTGCGAGTACCCTTGCGAGGCAGCGGAATTGATAGCCTGCATCGGCAAGCCGCAGGAAGAAGTCGAGGTCCATGGCGTATTGCAGGGAGTTGGTGAGGAAGTGCCCGTCATCGAAGATGCGGCGGCGAAAGAAGTCAGCGGTTGTCGGGATGTAAAGCACCCTGTGGTAGCGCAGGACGAAGTGATTGAAATCAATCTCGCGCCGCATTGCGGGGTGTTTGCCTGCCGCGTCGATGAGCGTGTAGTCACCGCATAGGACATCGATTTCGGGATAGAGGGCGAACGTGTTTGCTACCTTTTCAAAGCAGCCGGGGCGATACCGATCGTCTGCGTTGAGCCATCCGATAATGTCTCCGGAGGCTCTTGCGAAGCCCTCGTTCAACGCGGCACTCTGGCCGCCATCCGACCCGGAACGCCTCCAGAGTTGGCTGCCTATCGAGGCATGGCTTGCCCGCTTGAGCAACACTGCGGAGCCATCGGTGTAGCCGCCATCGAGGACAAGGTGTTCGTGACGCGGATAGCGCTGCTGACGAACGCTCTCCATCGCTTCGCCGAGGTACTGCGCTTGATTGAGCGAGGGGGTGACGATCGAGATGAAGGGATGGCCGGCTTTGGAAGTCATGCGAACAGCCTCCGATCCGTTGCGATCGCGAGGGAGATCGCAGTGATGACCCAGAGGGGGAAGGTGATATCGAAGCGCTCCGTGTCGGCAACGCCGCGAATCAATACGAGCATCAGGATGGCGATCCCGGTGAGCGCGAGTGGATGCTGACGATGGCGTCGGCACAAACGGAAGAAGCTGATGTATAGCGCGGCGACGAGGAGGACTCCGACGATTCCATAGGCAAAAAACTGTTGCAGGAACTCGTTGTGCGCGTGCCATGGTTGGAAGACGCCGAACGGTGGAATGACGGTGCGGTACGAGTGGAAGCCATATCCAAACCACGGTCGCTGCCAGGCGTAGGTCAGTGTGACGAGCCAAATGCTGGTGCGGCCGGTCAGAGTCTCGGCTGAGTTGCCGGTGTTGAGGTAGATCTCGTAGTAGGAAGCGATGAGAGTTGAGAAAGCTGCAGTGACGGTAAGAGCACCATAGGTGAGGACTGCTTTGCCGGCGCGCATAATGGTCTGTGTGCGGAGGAGATAGAAGACTTCGACGATAAGGAATGCGGCGATTGAGGTCTTACTAAGACTGCGGACGAGAGTGATTGCTAGGGCCGCGCCAAGCCACTTCCAGCGCGCACTTTTTGGAGCAAAATACTGGCAGAGCAACGCCCCGAAGGCACACTCAAAACCGATTGCATTGGGAGTAAGGAACTCGTCGTCGCCGAGTCGTAGATCCTTCATCGCCGGTGCAGCCCATGCGACCACGCATAGCAACCCGACTCCACAGGCATAGCCTTTTAGCAAGGATTCAATAGCCTGTGGAGCACCGCCGGTTCGAACCACCAACAGGACCAGCAACACGTCGGCTGTGAGGGCAATCCAATAGCCGAGTGCGACGGCTTTTGAAGAAGTCTCGCTTCACACGATGCTTAGGAGAGCAAGGCCCAGGAATGCAAGCACGAGTCGGACCGATTGCACATTGAAGGCTTCCCGCCGGCTGAGCCGTGCTGGACCGAAGGCATAGACCGCTGCGGGCAGGAGCAAGAAGATGTTCAGTGCGACACTTACTGCGGCTCCCGTCGGAGGGTCAGATTGAAAGAGCAAAAATGTAATGCAGACACGGAAAGCAAAGTAGCAACCGAGCAGGCCGGGCATAGAAATGGCACTCGCAAAGCGGATGCTTGGAATGGATGCAGCGATGGGTGCAGCCGCTATCATGTTCCCTCCGTTGCGACGTATTCCGGTCTGACGGTTGCGGCCGCTTGTCTAAAAAATAGGCGGAGCAGAGGGATGTAGAACAGGCAGGTGATGGGGCCGTAGCAGAGTCTCGCCAGGGCAGCTCCCCGAACTCCGAAGGTGCGAACCAGCGGTGTCATGGCTAGCAGCATTGCGATTCCACCGATGACATTGAGCGCAGTTACAAGGCGGACTCGGCCGAGTGCGAGTAGCGTGTAGTGGCCGGTTACGTTGAGGGCGAGCAACGCGAATCCGGCGGCCAGCAATGGCAGCAGGGCTGACGATTGGCTCACAAACGCTGCGCCGATCCAATGCTTCAACAGAGGCGGCCCGAGCAGGATAACGAGAGCGGCGAGGGTCGCTGCCATTGCGATGTTGACCGACAGGGCGAGGAGTACGGGACGGCGTGCATGAGTGATATCGGTTGAGACGAATCGCATTGCGAGGTGCGGAAAGAGGAAGTGAAGGCCCGCAGCGGTCAGGCCGTGGATGGGCTGAGCTATCTGAACAGCGATGCCGTAGTAAGAGACTGCGGAGGCCCCAAGGGTCACGCCAAGGAGTAGGCGATCTGCCTGGCTGAATAGAACTCCGGAGACCGCTTGCAGCCAGCTGAACGCGCCGAAGGACGCAAGGTCGCGGTAGATCGCGCGATCAAACTCGGGGAGAAATAGTCCGCTGCCAAGATGGCGAAGTGCCGCCCGCTGCGCGACTATGCCAGCGATGACACTGGCCGACGTTGCACCCATTAATGCGGGAACGCCATATCCACGGACAGCGAATGCAACGCATAGCAAAATTGCAAGCACACGAGTTGCGACGCTGATGCGGACTGTCGGCGCGTACCGCTCATGCGCTCGCTGGGCGCAGAGGAAGACGCTTTCGATTGACTTGAGAAGTATGAGGACCGCACCGATCCTGAGTGACCACAGGCACGACTGGCGCAACGCCGGGTCGAAGTGCGTGATGCGACCAGTTAAGAATGGGATCAGAGTCCACAGGACGATGGCGAGCGCGCCACCCAGTACGAGGTTGATCGCGAGCATGTTTGCAATGACCTTGCGGATTGCATCCACGTCGCCAGTTGCGCGGAGTGTTGCGACCCTCTGGATGACTGCGTCGCCAAAGCCCGACGAGACTATGCTTCTGGCTCCAACGGCCGCGTTAGCCATCAGCCAGATGCCGTAGGACGCGAGGCCTAGATGGTGCAGCAGCGTGGGAGTCGCAACCAACATAATTGCTGGATAAGCCGCGTAGTCGAGCAAGCCGTAGGCTGCGTTGGAGAGATGGACTCTCATGCTCGCACGCTCCTGTTGGGGAGTGCTCGTGCCCTTCGCCGCGCGAGGAGTTTGCGCGAGTCAGTCGAGCCCATATGGTCCCAGGACTGTTGGAATAGGACGAAGGCAGCAGCGATGATGAGTGCGAAGATCGTGAGACCGAGGATCAGCAGTAGTCTGGGTGGGAATGACTTTTTTTCGGGCACAAGCGGCGCGTCGATGACGCTGACAATCAGTGTGTCCTTGGCCTCTTCAATACGAGCCATCTCGTACTGTTGCGACAGAAGTTCGTAGACTGTTTCCTGGATGCGCACCCGTCGATATAGATTGGCCTACGGCACTGCGAGGCGCGGGAGCTGACGCAACGATGGATAGAGATCCTTGCTGTTCGGCGTTGCGTCGGAGCTGATACCACTCATCTTTTCAAGCTCGTGTTGTAAGCCGGCGACGCGAGCCCGGGCAGCTCTCACGTGGACGTTTTCGTCGCCATAGATTTGCTCGAGCGACGCCAGTTCGGACTCGCCGACAATCTTTTGTGCTTGCAGCTTGGACGCTGCGTCGACCATCGCAAGGGTCTGCTCTTTGACGTCGAGCGTTGCGTTATTGCTGGAGAAGTTACTTAGCGCGATCTGCGCATTCTGAAGGTCTACCTGCGCGCTAACGAGGCGTTGCTCGATGAACCTGCGCTCGCTGCGTGCGGATGAAGTATTGGACCGCATTGCGATGGTGTTGAGCTCGTCGAGATACGCCTGTGCCATATTGCGGGCGCGCTCTGGGTCGGTGTCGGTGACGGTCAGCGAGACGACTCCGCTCTTCGCATCCTGCACAATGGCTGTGCGTTTTGCGAGTGACTTCACGGCATCGATGCGGTAACGCTGGTGATAGACATTCTGCAAATCAAAGCGGTCGATCAGGTGGTCGGCAATAGAACGACTATGCAGTAGTTCAACAAACAAGACGCTGGTCGAGCGTCCGCCCAATAAGCTGCCGGCAAGACTGCCAAGTGCTCCAGCGCCCGCTCCGCCAGCGGCTCGGTCGGCGAGCGCTGCGAGCATCGCGGAGCCAGATCCTCCGTTGTCAGGAGGCATCCGACGAGCGGTTGATTCGTATTTCTTCGGGAGCGCGAACGCAATGATCGCGCTGACGACCAACGACACCACGCCAACGCGCACCAGGACCTGGCGGCGATCCCAGAGTTGGCCGACGTTGTTCACCCAGTTGGGACTTGTGATGATCGCGCTCTCGGTGCCCGTCGATGGCTCCATCAGATCACCCCGGCGACGGCAGCGGTGATGGCGAGTGAGGATGTGATTTGCGCGACGGTCAGCAGGTTGCGCCATATCATTGAGCCGCCGATGATTCGTTGCGGCACTACGATGACGTCACCGAGATTAAGCTTCGTCGATAAGACGCTGCTGGAGAAGATCCCTCCGGAACGGCGACCGAGCCATTTGCGCGAACTACGAAGATCTCCTTGTTGTTGGCAATTTCGTTGATGCCACCGGCATGTTGAAGATACCAACCGGCCGATTTGCCGGGGACGAACGTGATCGCCGATGCGTTATAGACCTGGCCGCTAACCAACACGAAGCCGGGGCGCTTGGGAACAGTGAGGACGTCGCCGCTCCGCAGTTCGATGTCAGTCGGGGTGTTCTCCCAGCTCGCAATATTGGGGCTCATCTGGATGACGAGTCGCCCATTGGCAGGCTCGCTGCGTAGACGCTGCAAGACCTCGTTCTGTTGTTGGACCGCTGCTTGAAGGAACGCCGTTTGATCTTGCCCGGTAATATTTGGGGCGAGACGGGCGGAGGCGGAGGTGGTCTCAATCTGCCGGATGAATTCTTCGCGGCTCTTCTCTTCGAGGTCCTTTACCTGCAGACGAACGAGGACGGCTCCATTGGGATACGCCGTTGAGCGAAGCCCACCGGCGCGGCGCAGGACGGAGCTTAGGCGCTCACCTTCCTGCAATCCATAGCTGCCCGGGTAGGTGACTTCGCCGCTGATCCGGACGGAAGCTCCGATATCACTCCAGCCGGAGATCTGGTGGATGGTGAGAATGTCGCCGGTCTTGAGTGGGACATCCGAGGCTTGATCCTTGCCTTGCAGTGCCGCACCGATGGCGATTGCGGAGCGCTGGCTGACGATTT
Source organism: Rhodanobacteraceae bacterium (assembly GCA_043783075.1). Taxonomy (GTDB): domain Bacteria; phylum Acidobacteriota; class Terriglobia; order Terriglobales; family Acidobacteriaceae; genus Edaphobacter. The sequence continues at coordinate 40 of JAYVZU010000589.1, read as the reverse complement.
TTCTGCCGTCGAGAATGCTGTAGCTGGTCAGGTCCGCGCT
>JAYVZU010000588.1:0-3046 GCA_043783075.1 Rhodanobacteraceae bacterium | reverse complement strand
GACTCGCGAGGCGAGGAGCCTGCGTATTGTCTATCCGACGATTGCTCTTTGCTATGTGCAGCTTGGGGATCGCGAGAAAGCCGCGACGTTTATCGTCGACGAGACGCTTTCGGCGGCTGAGGCCGACTCCGAGATGGCTTACAGGCTCGCGACATACTTTGCGCTTGAGGGCGATGAATCGGAGGCGCTGCACTGGCTGCGGCGGGCGATTTATCTGGGGAATGAGAATTATCCGTGGTTCTCGATCAACCCGGCATGGCGCAAGCTGGGTGGGCATGCGGACTTTGAGCGGATTCTTGAGGATCTGAAGAAGTCTTGGCGACGGAATCAGAAGAACTGGAAGCGGTTGCTGGCGCAGGTTGGCAGCTAGAAACAAAGACGGCACGAATAAAAATGATAAAGAACGGATGTTACGGGTAATACGATCGTTTTATCCGTAACATCCGTTCTTTGTCCGATCTATCCGTGCCGTCTTTGTTTTTGGTTTTCTTGTCGTCCGACTTACAGCCCAAACGGCCAAACCTTATTAGACTGTTTCTGAGCGCACCATCTTGCGTTCGCGGTCAGTCATCCAGTTCAGATGATCGTGGTAAAGCTCCACGGATTTTGGATATGTTAGCTCTTTAAGCGATACCGGCCAGTCCGTTCCCCACATGAGGCGTTCAGCGCTGAAGGTGTCTCGCAGGCGCTTGATCTGGGCCATGGCGTCCAGGAAGGGGTAAGGCATTTTCGAGAGCGACTATGCGTGGTAAATTTTGACGTTGACGCGCGGGTAGCGGGCGAGCGCGAGAAGCATCTGCAGTTTTTCGGGCTGATCGAGTGGCGAGTCGGCCATGTGGTCAATCACTACGGTCAGGTCGGGATGGCTTTCGATGAGCGGCACGAGATCGGGCATGCGGGTGACTGGGGCGAGGATTGTCATCGGCACCTTCAACTCGGAGCAGCGACGCCAAAGCGGCGCCATCAGCGGTCCGCGAATCCAGTCGCCGTCGGGGCCGGCTGCTGGGCTTAGGCGTACTCCGCAGAAGCCCTGATTGGTCAGGCGGGAGAGATCGTCGGGGGCGGTTGGGCTCTCGGGATTTACGCGGCAGACGTCCGAGAGTTTTCCGGGGTATCGCTTGAGAACATCGGCGACGTAGCTATTGTCCCATTTGTAATGGATGACCTGGATCAGCACCGTCCGCGCCACACCGTTAGCGGCCATCAACTCCAGCAGACGTTCTGCGGAGAAGTCTCCGTCGGGCACCTTGGCTCCGGCTGCGAACGAGAATCGCGGGTCTCGTTTCCAGACGTGAACGTGGAAGTCGATCAGCAGAGGTTGCATAAAAAAGGAAGCCGCCGCGACGCCAGCCAGCGATCCGAACAACGATCCGGTGACGAAACGGCGGCGGTCCGTCCAGCCAGCTTACAGGGAGCCGACGGTGAGTGGCTCGGTAAGCGAGAAGGTGATGCGGGTTTCGGATGGCAGCTCTGCCTGGCGGTCCTGCTTCATCCAGACCACGGTGCTGATACCGGCGCCGACGCCTGCGCCGATCAAGGCTCCGGGAACTCCGCCGATCACCGCGCCAGCCGCTGCTCCTGAGCCGGTAGTCAATCCAAAGGTGCCAGCGGTCTTGAGTGCGTGGTCGCGGCGATAGATTGTGCCTTCACGGTCGACGCGCACGATCTTGAACATATCGGTGTCGATCACCTGGCCGTGGATCATGTAGCGGGTTCCGTCGGGCAGCGTCACGGTTGAGGTCTTGAGGTGGATTGAGGCGGCTCCCGAGATACGCTTGCCGCCGTGGATATCCGTCACGTAGCCGTTCAGCACAGACCCGGCGGGGACGAGGATGCGTCCGTCGCGCTCGACGCCTTCGAGTAGCTGGGCGGTGAACTTCATCCCGGTTGGAGTGCTCTCGGTGGAGATGTTGTCGGCCAGTTTTACTTTCATCAGCGTGCCGATTGGCAACTGGTTGGAAGGGCCGGGAATCCGCGTGACGATTCCGGCGTCGATATTCAACGTCGATGGACCTTTATCGTTGAGCATTGGCTCGACGCGCGGCGTCATGGCCGTCGAGACAGGTGTCGTCTCCAGCGAAATTTGCAGATTTGGCTTCAACGCAGGCTGTGGGGCGACGTATGTCTGACGGGGTTGGTAGACCTGCGCGCCGGTATCCGGGTTATTCATGATCGGCGTTTCGTCCGGGTGGCTGACGCCGCTGTACTGCGACCTTGCCGCGACCGGCAGAGCGAGCGCGATGGCTGCGGCTGCTATCCCAACTTTCACTGCAATCTTCATGGCAATCTCCTGGGGAAACATCGCCCCACCCAAAGCCTAGCGAGGCGCGGTCGGGTTCGCTAGGTCAAATTCAAGCGGGGAATCGGCCCAGCCAACAGCTATATCGCCGATTGGAGCGACGTATGAATGAGACTTCACGAATCAGCACCGGTTGCTTTGTTAGAATCGAGGGGTGCCTCCTAAAGCAGAGCTGGTCCAAACTATCGGCGGAGCTATCCCCGGCGCGGCACCGATTGCCGTAGACCGTCGCGCCAAACTGAACGACAGGCTTAGCCACCGCATCACGTCGCACTCTGACACATTCCAAGGAAAAGGATCACCCATGACCGATATCGTCTCCATTACCGCCCGCGAAATTCTCGATTCGCGTGGCAATCCAACCGTTGAAGCCGACGTCCTGCTCTCGGGCGGCGCTATGGGCCGGGCCTCAGTTCCGTCTGGTGCCTCGACCGGCGAACATGAGGCTGTCGAACTCCGCGACGGCGATATGGAGCATTATCTCGGCAAGGGCGTTCTGTCGGCGGTCGACAATGTGGAATCGATTCTGTCGCCGGAACTGGTCGGCATGGACGCGTCCAACCAGCGCCTGCTGGACGCGACGATGATCGCGATTGACGGCACGGAGAACAAGTCTCGCCTGGGTGCGAACGCGATTCTCGCTGTCTCGATGGCCGCATGCCGCGCCTCTGCCGCTGCGCTGAAGATTCCGCTCTACCGCTACCTTGGTGGCGTCAACGCCTGCCTGCTACCGACTCCGATGATGAA
>JAYVZU010000587.1:0-27410 GCA_043783075.1 Rhodanobacteraceae bacterium | reverse complement strand
GGCAAGGGTAATTTCCTGGTTCGCGGCGGCTTCGGCGCCTTCTTCGACGCGGTCAACGCGAACGTGGTCGGTGTCGGCCAGCCATACCACTACGGCTTCTTCGCGGCGATTCCTCCGGGTGGTGCGTCGATCCCGCTGATGCAGGCGGATTCCAGCAACGATCCTACGGGCAAGATTCTGGTGCTGCCGACCGGGTATGACCCGAAGAATCCGCAGTTTATTGCGCCTTTCTCCAACTTCTTTCCCGATCCGAAGTTCCGCACACCGTATGTGATGGCGGTGAACTTTGGCTTCCAGTGGCACGTTCCTCATGCCGGCGTGTTCGACGCAAACTACGTGAACAAGCTGGCGCGTAAGCTGACGATTCCGGTGGATTTGAACCCGGCAATTGTGGATTGCAGCGGCGGCTACTTTACGGCGAATCCGGCGACGTATTGCACGGGTGCGAACTCTACGACCAGCTCGACCAAGGCCCGGTTGCGGTACCAGGACTTCAACTACGGCGGACAGGGGCTGGTCGATATCAAGTCGATCGGCACGTCGAGCTACCACGCGCTGCAGGTGCAGTACACGCAGCGCGGCGGCAAGCTGCTGACGATCCTTAGCTCTTACACGTACTCGCGCTCGATCGATATGCAGACGAATGGGCAGACGACGTCGAATGCGGTGCCGAATGTGTTCAACATCAAGTCGGACAAGGGGCCGTCGGACAACAACGCGACGCACAACGTGACGCTGGGTTGGGTGCTGCGGTTCCCGAAGCTTACCCGGACAAACTGGGTGCTCCGTGCGGTGGTGAATAATTGGGCGTATAGCGGGCAGTATCTGGCACACACGGGCCGCCCGTACAGCGTGACGATCAATAACGATTCGGCGTTGGTGGGTGAACCGAACCAGCGGGCGGCGCTGCTGCCGGGTATCAACCCGAAACTGTCTTCGGACCGGCATCGCGCGGACAAGGTGAACGAGTACTTCAACGTGGATGCGTTTACCTATCCGACAGTGGGGACGTTTTCGCCGATTGGACGCAACGCGTTTGTTGGGCCGGGCTACATCATGACGAATATGACGATTGGCCGGGACTTCCCGCTGAAGCGGGTCCGCGAGGGGATGCGATTGAACTTCCGGGCGGAGGCGTTCAACGTGTTCAATACGCCGAATCTGGCGAACCCGAATGCACAGTTTTCGTGCTCGACGACTATGACTTATACGGGTTCGGCGGGGCTTCCGGGGACGGTGGGCGCGAATCAGGTTGCGGTATCGTGCCCGACGGCGGGTGGAACGTACGGCGGCGTGAATGCCGTTACGGGCCTCTCGAACTTTGGCCGGGTGCTGTCGACATTTGGAAATAATGCGAACACGTCGACCAACGGACGGAAGATGCAGTTCGCGTTCACGATTTTTTACTAGACGTTGTGCTGAAGAGGCTGATGGGCGCAAAGTGAGAGACTTTGCGCCCACTTTTTTGGGGCCAGAACTAAGGACAAAGCCTAACTAGGATTAGAGGGAGAAAGGCGGGATTTGGAGCGGGCAACGGCGATCGGATTGGTGTTGGTGGTGTTTGCGATGGGTCGGGCTTTCAGCCCTCTGATTTCGGGAATATCCGTTACCCGGGGCGTTGCCCCAGGCTGGTATGGAGCGGACCGTTGGTCCTAAGACGATTCCTCGGAGGCTAAAGCCAATTTGATTCTGTTCCACTCACGGCGCGGCTGAAGCCGCACCCTTTCAAAACCGGGACGTGAATTGCAGGCGGCCTAAGCGTGGTAGTTGGGGAGGCGGACTACGAATTCGGTTTCGCCGGGCATGGAGGTGAAGCGGATGGTGCCGCCGAAGTCCGCGACGATGCGGTGGACGATTCCGAGGCCGAGACCGGTGCCGATTCCTACCGGCTTGGTGGTGTAGAAAGGGTCGAAGATGCGCGGCTGGCTTTCGAGCGGGATGCCGGTTCCGTTGTCGCTGACGAGGATGAAGACATCCTGCTTGCCGGCGGGGCCTTCGACCCAGGTTTTAAGGCCAACGCGTCCGCCCTGCGGTGCGGCGTCGATGGCATTGTCGAGCAGGTTCGTCCAGATTTGATTGATGCCCTGGCACTCGGTGAGCAGCGGCGGTAGGTCGGCGGCGAGATCCTTGTCGATCGTGATTTGCTTCTCGCGGATTTTGTGACCGACGATGATGAGCGTGGCGAGAATGCTGCGGTTGACGTCGATCGTCTGCTGCTGGCCTCGGCCCTCATAGGCGTAGCTCTTTACGGCTCCGACAAGCTCGGTGACGCGGCCGATGCTCTCTTCGATGGTGCCGACGAGCTGCATGCTGGAGACCAGCGCTTCGAGCCAGTTGATGGCGTCAGAGAAGACTGGGCCGTTGAAGGATTGGCGCGCGCACTCCAGGGTTGCCTGATCGATTCCGATGGACACGAGCGTCGGGGCGATGCGCCACGCGTCTTCGATCTCGGCTGACTCCATCCAGTCCGACAGGGCTTCTTCGGCGTCGGCCTGGTCGAGCGAGTTCATGGCGTGGGTGGGGTGCGCGGAGAGGGCGACTTCCTGCAGATCGTACATGCACTGCTTCTGATCGTCGGAGAGGGGGGTGCGGGCGAATTTGGCGGTGAGGCGGTGCATGCGGAGGAGGTTTTCTCGGAGCTGGGTGGAGGCTCGGCGAGCGGCGGCACCGGGGTTGTTCAGCTCGTGCATCAGACCGGCAGCGAGGGTTCCGAGAGCGGCCATCTTTTCCTGCTGGAACGCGGCTTTCTGGACCTTCGCGAGGCGCATCGCCATGTTGCCGAGGATGGCTTTGCGAACTCCGGGGCACTGCGTCATGACGTTCCAGAACTGCTCTTCATCGAAGCGGACGATGTGGCAGGGCAGCCCGGCGCGCATGTTTGCCGGGGCGGTGACTCCGGCCAGCAGCGGGACTTCGCCGAACGATGCGCCTGCCTCCAGGACGTGCATCGTTTGTTCGACGCCTTCGGTATTGAAATACGAGATGTTGATCGAGCCTTCGAGCAAGACGTAGAAGTCGCGCGTCGGATCACCCTGTTTCAGCAGGATTTCGCCGCGATCAAGCCACTGTTCGGTCGCGCCATCCAGGCATTGGGCACCGCAATCGTCCAGCGTGGAGAAGACCGGCACGGCGCGCAGGGCGGCGATGGTTTCGGCGCTGAGGGCCATCGACGTGCTGAGGGCTCCTGCACCGGTGTCGATCGCGTTACTGACTTCGTGTTCGTTCATGATCCTCACTTAGAGCGTGGCGAGATATTGGTGGACAAATTGAATTGCGATGGAACCCTCTCCGACGGACGATGCGACGCGCTTGACGGAGCCGAAGCGGACATCGCCGGCGACGAAGATGCCGGGGACAGTGGTTTCAAGGAGATATGGATCGCGGTCGGACTTCCAGAGGTTGGCAGTCTTGGACTTCAGGTCCGGTCCGGCGAGTACGAAACCCTTGGTATCGCGGGCCACGGTGGGTGGCAGCCAGTCGGTCTTGGGTGCCGCGCCGATGAAGACGAAGACCGAGGTCGCGGGGCGCGTCTCGATTCCGTTGGGGGTTTCGACGACGATGGTTTGTAGCTGCTCTTCGCCGCGAAGCTCCTTGATCTGGCAGTAGGTCTCGACGGTGATGTTCGGGGTGTTGGCGATCTGATCGATGAGATAGCGCGACATGCTTTTTTCGAGCGACTCGCCGCGGATGAGCATGTGGACCGAGCTGGCCTGTTTGGAGAAGAACATCGCCGCCTGCCCGGCGGAGTTGGCTCCACCGACGATGTAGACGTCCTGGTTGGAGCAGGAGGCGGCCTCGGTGAGCGCGGCTCCGTAGAAGAGGCCTTTGCCGTAGAACTGCTGCTCGCCGGGAATATCCAGGCGGAGGTATTCGACGCCGGTGGCGATGATGAGGACGCGGCAGGAGACCTCGCGGCCATCGGCGAGTTTGGCGATGTGGTAGCCGTTCTCTGAGTGGATGGAGCAGACGCGCTGGGTGAGGAACTCCGCGCCGAGGCGCTGGGCCTGGATGTAGGCCTGCTGCGCGAGGCGTTCGCCGCTGATGCCCTGCGAGAAGCCGAGGTAGTTCTCGATCTTGGAGGAGGAGCCAGCCTGACCGCCGGGGGCGAGGGAGTCGATGATGAGGGTGTGGAGGCCTTCGGACGCGCCGTAAACCGCCGCCGCTAGACCGGCTGGTCCGGCGCCCACTACGACGACATCGTAACTTTCCTGTTTCGCCTTGGTGCTGATTCCGGCGACGCGGGAGGCGAGGTCCATGATGCTGGGCTGGATGAGGGAGGTTCCGTCGGGGAAGAGGACGACGGGGAGCTTGCCGTCGTCAATGTTCTTATCGCAGAGGAGTTGCAGGCACTCGGGATTCTTATCGGGGTCGAGCCACTTGAACGGGATGAGATTGCGGGAGAGGAAGTTGCGAATCTCGTGGTCGCCGGCTCCCCAGCGCGCACTGATGAGTTGCAGGCCGTCGTATGGCGGTTTATGTCCGTCATTCCATTGCAGCAGCAGATCGTCGAGGACGGGGTAGAGCTTTTCCTCGGGCGGATCCCACGGCTTGTTCAGGTAGTAGTGGATGCGCGCAGAGTTGATGGCGCGGATGGCGGCTTCGGTATCGGCGTAGGCTGTGAGCAGGACGCGCTTGGCGTCGGGATAGAGGGGGATGGCAGCTTCGAGAAAGTCGACGCCGGTCATACCGGGCATACGCTGGTCGGAAAGGAAAAGCGCGACAACGTCGTTACGCTCTTTAAGCTGCTTGCAGATATCCAAGGCGGCCTGGCCGGATGCGGCGCGCAGGATGCGATAGGTCTGTCCGTACTTCCGGCGCAGGTCCTGAACCACCGCTTCAAGTACGCTCACATCGTCGTCTACTGCGAGGAGAATTGGTTTTGCCATGGAATCAATGTATCAACAGCCAGCACCGATTCGATGATAGCTGTGGGCGGGACGGTGCGGGAAAAATGAGGTGCTGTAACCGTATCGCTGGGGTTACGTTGGAAGGTTTGGCGGAATTTGTACGAATTGCGGACACGGTTTGCCAAGCTTCGTCGACGCGCCGATGAGGGAACTGCGGACGGAAATGTCCCACAGAGAAGGCGGAACCCGAATGAACCGAATCATATTGGCCGATGAGCAGGCCATCTTTCGCGCTGGGACGGCCCGAGTGCTGGCACTCGAAGACGATATGCGGATTATTGCGCAGGTGGAAGACCCGACGCGACTTGTGCCGACGATCAAGAGTTTTCAGGCGTCGATTGTGATTTTTTCGACCGGGGCAAATCTCGATCTGGAGGTGGTAATGGCCGCGCTAAAGGTGGCGGGGAGCCGCGGGATTCTGATCTCGGAGAAGAACGAGGAGATTCCAGAGAGGCTGGCGGATCAGCTGGGAGTGATTGTGGGGCGGAGCATTACGGGGCCGGCGATGATCGACTGCGTGCGGCGGGTGTCGCGCGGGCAGAAGTGCCCGACGGAGATCAGCGAACGGGTTCTGGCGCCGCCGGATACGGTTGGGGCCAAGGTTCGCGACCGGCTAACGCCGAAGGAGATGCAGATCGTGGCGCTGATCGTGCAGGGCTGCAAGAACAAGGACATTGCGCAGCAGCTTGGGACGAAGGAGCAGGTGATCAAGAATTATCTGCGGAGTATTTACGACAAGATCGGGGTGAGCGACAGGCTGGAGTTGGCACTGTTTACGTTGCACCATCGATTGCTGGCGGAGGCGGCGCGCCAGGCTGGGAATTTGATTCAAATGCGGAGTGCGTAGGGCAAAAGCAGGGGTTACGGGGACTGAATGGATTTTAAGTGCGGGATAAGAACAGGCAATGGCGAAATACCGTCATTCTTCGCTGCGCGCAGAATGACGTGATCTTGTTCATGATCTGGCACTTAAATTCCGTCTTTAAAATCCATTTGATCCCCGTTACGCCTTGCTTTGTTCTAGAGGCCTGGTCCGGATTCCTGAAGCTCGCCTGCTGGTGTGGTGTGGCCTAGTTTTTCTGCGATGGATTTGCCCTGGGTGAAGAGGAGAAGGTAGTCGGGGCCGCCAGCTTTGGAGTCTGTGCCGGACATGTTGAAGCCGCCGAAGGGGTGTGCTCCGACCATTGCGCCGGTACATTTGCGGTTGAAGTAGAGGTTGCCGACGTGGAACTCGTGGCGGGCGCGGTTGAGTAGAGCGGCGTCGCTGGCGTAGACGGCTCCGGTTAGGCCGTATTCGGTGTTGTTGGCGATTTCGAGGGATTGGTCGAAGTTTTCGGATTTGATGACGGCCAGCACGGGTCCGAAGATCTCTTCGAGCGCGATGCGGGCGGTGGGGGCGACGTCGGCGAAGACCGTGGGGGCGATGTAGTAGCCGCCTTGGTTTTCGACCGCCTCGCCGCCGAGGAGCAGGCGGGCTTCGGACTTGCCGACTTCGATGTAATGCAGCACACGCTTCATGGCGATGGGGCTGATGAGCGGGCCGGCGTAGAAGTTTTGGGCGGGGTCACCCTGTTTGATTGCAGCTACTTTTTCCGTGAGTTGATCGATGAAGGCGTCGTAGATGCTGGCGTCGACGATGGCGCGGGAGCAGGCAGAGCACTTCTGTCCGTTGAAGCCGAAGGCGGAGGCGACGACGCCCTGCACAGCCATTTCGAGGTCGGCGCTGGCGTCGACGATGATGGCGTCTTTTCCGCCCATTTCGAGGATGGTGCGCTTGATGAAGCGCTGGCCGGGTTGGGTTTTGGCGGCGGACTCGTGGATTTCGAGGCCGACCTTCTTGCTGCCGGTGAAGGCTACGAAGCGGGTCTGCGGGTGGGCGACGACGGCTGCGCCGAAGCCTGGACCTTCGCCGGGGCAGAAGTTGACTACGCCTGCGGGGAGGCCGATCTCCTCAAGAAGCGCGAAGAAGACAGCGGCAACGGTGGGTGCGTCGACGGATGGCTTGAGGATGACGGTGTTTCCGGTGACGATGGCGGCGGCGGTCATACCGGCCATGATGGCGAACGGGAAGTTCCACGGGGGGATGACCGCGCCAACGCCGAGCGCGACGTAGCGGAGGGAGTTGTGTTCGCCGGGGAGTTGGATGGGCGTGGTGGCGGAGTTGAGTTTGAGGGCTTCGCGGGCGTAGAACTCGAGGAAGTCGATGCACTCTGCGGTGTCGGCGTCGGCTTCGGCCCAGTTTTTGCCGGCTTCGAAGGTGAGCCAGGCGTTGAAGATGAACTTGCGTTCGCGGATGAGTTCTACGGCGCGGAGGAGGAAGTTGACGCGGGTCTGGATGGGGGTGGCAGACCACGCCGGGAAGGCGGACTGCGCGGCGGCCATGGCGATTGGCGCGTGTTCCGGGCCCGCGGCCTGATGGATGCCGACGATTTGCGCGGGCCGGGCGGGGTTGACCGAGGTGATCTTGGCGGTGGTCTGGAGACGCTTTCCGCCGATGACGAGGTCGTACTCGCGGCCTAGACGGGCTTCCACGGCAGCGAGGGCGGCTTCCTGCTCGCGCTTGACGTCGGGGTTGGAGAAGTCGAGGAAAGCCTCGTTGACGAAGGGGGGCAGGGCGGAGGTGATTGAAGTAGCCATCGAGCTTGATTTTAGCTGTTGCGCGGGATTTCGGCTGGGCGAGGCCGTAAGTTCTGCGAGGGAAATCGCATTTGAAAATCCCTGAGGGTAAAAAGGCATGATTCTCGAGCTGTGAGCTGTGAGCTGTGAGCTTGAGCGCCGTAAGCTCACAGGTCAAACCGGGCGGCTCCTGAGGTTATAGGCGGACATATTTGGTCCAAACTATGGAAGGAATGACTTTCACACGGCAATTGTTCTGTAGAGTGTTCACGTTTGGAGTGTTTTTTGCGTGTGGTGACAACGGACGGAGCAGCGAGGAGCAAGTGTCCCAAATGGGGCAAATGCGGGTATTTGGCTGTTCCAAATGAGGCAATTACTGTGTCATCAATACCGCGTATGATCCGAGCATGTCCTGCTTATAGACTTAAGTTGGATATAACGTTCCAGGGTTGGAGAGTCTCTGTGGGTGTAATTGGGAGTGGGGTCGGCGTCTCGGAACGTGTTGGAAGGCTGACGTTGGCCGCAATCCTTTGCTGTTGCGGCAGTGCCGCAGGGCAAACTTCAGACGCGTTGTTGACTCTGCCGAATTCGCCGGGGTGGGCGATCCAGGCACAACCGATGGTCGGGAAAGCCAGCATCTCCGGCAAAGTTCTCGATCACCAGGCCAGGGAAGTTGCGGGCGCCAAGGTTACGCTGATTCGCGAGGGCGGTAGCGAAGGCCAGATTACGACTTCTGGCCCTGACGGAGAGTTTTTATTTTCCGATCTTCCCGCGGAGAAGGTGACCATCACGATTACGGCGAAGGGTCTGGAGACATTCCTCTCGAATGAGATCAAATTGGCAGCCGGCGAGAAGTACCGGTTTCCTTCGATCGATCTGCCGATGATGTTGTCCGATACGTCGGTGCAGGTGACGGTGACGGAAGACCAGCTTGCGACCGAGCAGGTAAAAGAGCAGGAGAAGCAGCGGGTGTTTGGCGTTCTGCCGAACTTTTATACGAGCTTCCTGTGGAATGCGGCTCCGATGCGGACGAAACAGAAGTTTCACCTCGTATGGAAATCGACAACCGACCCCGTGGTGTTTATCGCGGTGAGCATTCGCGCTGGGGTTGAACAGGCGCGCGGAACAGACCCCGGATATGGCGACGGCGTTTCTGGATTCGCACAACGGTTCGGAGCAGCTTATGGAGATTCAGTGACGGGCCGGTTAGTGGGTGGCGCGATTCTTCCGTCCCTGCTGCATCAGGACCCCAGATACTTCTACCGGGGGACGGGCAGCGTTCCGTCACGGGCCTGGTATGCGATTACCCGGGCGGTGATTTGCCGCGGCGACAACGGGAAGTGGCAGCCGAATTATTCGCATGTGCTCGGGAATTTTGCGTCGGCCGGGCTGCGAAACCTGTACTTGGCTCCGGAAGACCGCAAGGGCGCAAAAGTGATGTTGAACGGCTTTTCGGTGCTGGGTTACAACGCAGTTTCGAATTTGATTCGGGAGTTTGCGCTGCGTCGGGCGACAACCCACGTGCCGGATTACGCAAAGGGCGATACGGAGAATCAGGCTAAGAAGTAGGGTTTGGCGGCGGTCCCACTCATCGCAAAGGCGATGATGAATGGGGCACGGGGTTGTGGTGGGTGTAAGGAAACACTAGAGCAAATTTGCTAGAGGTGTGTAGTGACCTTCTCCCTCTGGTTGTCATCCCGTAGGGATTTGATTTGGCAAGTGTCGGCCGACTGCAACAGCAGATCCCTACGGGATGACAAAACAAAACTACAAAGCAACAGTGAAATTGTTCTCGCTACTGGGTCATGTTTTCGGTTTCCTTCGACATTTGAGCGGTGCGTTCGAGCTTGTCCCAGTTGAATGGCTTGCCGTCGATTGCGCGCTTCAGCGTTTTGAACAGGACGACGGAAAAGACCTGGCGGTAGGTGAAGCGCTGGATCCAGATGTGGAAGAGGAGCCATGCGTCGCCCTTGCTGGCGGGGTGTTTGCGTTCTAGCGTGAAGGCTAGCGCGGACGCGATGAAGTCGATGAGCAGGAATGCCAGGAAGAACGTGAGCAGCTTGTAGAAGCTGTCGGTGGAGGCGGTCTCCGGGTGGAAGTGCTTGTCGAGCAGGTAGTTCACGATGCCGGCGAGAAACATCAGGTCGATGAACGGCGAGACGAGCGGCAGCATAATTTGGAAGATCAAAATGTTGGGCAGCGCGAAGAGACCCATCGCGAGGTTTTTGGTGATGGCTCCGCGATGTTTGAAGACCGCCTGCAGGATTCCGAAGGACCAGCGGAAGCGCTGGCGCATCAGGCCATCTGCGTTGATGGGGGCTTCGGTGAAGGCTAGTGAACGGTCTTCGTAGATGACCTTGTAACCCTGCTCGAGCAGGTTCATGGTCAGGTCGGCGTCTTCGGCGACGGTGTTGGTGTGGTAGCCTCCGCCAGCGCGGACGGGCGCCGTACGCCACGCTCCGATGGCTCCGGGGACGACCATGACGACGTTGAAGAGGTCGAGGGCGCGTCGCTCGAAGTTTTGCGAGGTGATGTATTCGAGGGCCTGCCAGCGGGTCCAGAGATTTACTCGGTTGCCGACCTTGGCGTTGCCGGCGACGGCGCCAATCTGCGGATCGGCGAAGTGCGGCACGAGGTTGGCAATGGCGTCGTGGGCGATGACGCCGTCGGCGTCAATGCCAACGTAGATTTCTTCGTCTATGTGATCGAGCGCGTAGTTGAGGGCGTCGGCCTTGCCACCGTTGGGCTTGGTCAACACGGTCAGGCGGCCCGATGCAATCTGCTCCGGATAGGCGTTGAGTGCGACTTCGTAGGTCTTGTCGGAGGAGCCGTCGTCGATCACCACGATGCGCAGGTTCTTGTAGTTCGACATCATGACGGAACGGATGGTGCGCGCGATGACCTTCTCCTCGTTGTAGGCGGGGATGAGGACGGCGACGCGTGGCTGGTAGTCCGGGGTGGCGAAGCTCTTGCGCGTGCGCAGGCGGTCAATCAGGGCGAAGAGTCCAATGATGATGAGGCGGGCGCTCATCAGGATGTCGCCGATGTAGAAGACGTAGATGACGAAGTGGTTGAAGAAGCCGAAGATGAAGAAGGCGATCCAGTCGAAGCGGGCCTGCAACTGCTGGCGCTTGGTGAGCGGCACCATCACTTCATCGCGGGTGAGGCCGAGGAGGTTCGAGACGGGTACGATCTCATAGCCGCGGTCACGCAGAGCCTGAATGACGACAGGCAGCGCGGCAACAGTGGCCGAGCGATCGCCACCACCGTCGTGCATCAGGATGATCGACCCCTTGTTCCACGGATGGGCGTCCATGTCGGCGATCTGCTTGAAGATATTGTCGGTGATCTCCTGCGGAGTTTTGCGCGGGTGTTCGAACCAGTCGTCGGTATCGATCTTGTCGCCGATGATGAGGAAGCCCAGTTGTTGGATGTGGCCAATGGGCGCGGCCTGGTCGTTGGTGTCGGGCTCCTGATCGATGGAGTAGGGAGGGCGGAAGTAGAGCGGGTTGACGCCGAGCTTGGAGGCAAATAATCGTTCGGTCAGGTTGAGTTGCAGCTTGACCTGCTCGTCGGAGATTTCGCTGATGTCCGGGTGGGTGAATGTGTGGTTGCCGACCTCGTGGCCTTCGTCGAAGACGCGCTTCATGACGCTGACATTGTCTCCGGCAACCTCGCCGATCATAAAAAATGCGGCCTTGACGTTGTACTTCTTCAGGACGTCGAGGATCTTGGGAGTCCACTCGGCATCGGGACCGTCATCGAACGACAGCGCGACTTTTTTCGGATGATAGCCATACTGCTGCACTGTGTAGGGCAGCGGGTAGGAGGTCATGACCTCCTTGGTAATCATCTTGTATGGCACCGGAATTGTGTCGTCGTCGTCGAGCGTGATGATGCGGCGGCCGGGCTGCGGCGGCCGGGTGACGCGCAGAATGTCTCCCGAACCTTCGGTGTCTACGCCGTTGCCGGGGTTGACTACGGCGAGTTCCTTCGTCGGATCGACGCGCGTGGGTGTGTCCCAGATCTTCCAGAGGGAATCGTCTTCCGAGCCGAGGCGCCAGAGCGAGAAGGTGGAGATGCCAAGAGCGCGGGCGGCTCGCATCTGGTTAAGGATGGTGACGGCGTCCAGAAACCAGACCTCGTGCCGGACGTGGGCATCGTCATCGTCGTAGGCAAAATGCGCGTTCAGCGTGTCGGGATCAATCTCAACCTGCGCTTCGGAGTCGGCAGCCGCCTGCCAGGCGTCTTGGGTGGTGATGCTGTCTACGTTCAGAACCTTCGCAACAAATGGCGGAAGTGGCTTTGGCTTGGCACGGCCTTTCTGAGCTGGCTTGGCGGGGGGCGGAACCGTCGTCGTCCAGTCGTAGCCGTAGCTGCCGAGCGCGAGGATGATCTTCTGTTTTGGAACGACCTTGAGGACCTGCTGCAGGTTATCGAGGAACCAGTCCTGCGCGGCGAGTGGGCCGGGGCCGGTCGCCTGCTGGTGCTGGTCATAGTTCATCAGCAGCAGGCCGTCAGAGTTTGCGGCCATGTAGGCGAGGTCGAATTTTGCGTCGTCGACGGGGGTGCTGAGATAGAGGCGCAGATTGTGCGGGTGGAGCGCGGCGTAGAGGTCGCCGATGAGCGATCTGAAACCGTCGAAAGCGTCGTCGGGAATGTCCTGGAAGTCGAGTGTGATGCCGCGATAGCTCGGATTTGCGGCTAAGAACCGCTGTATCTGATCGATGAAGTGGGCGCGTGCGGGGGCGCTCGAAAGGAACGGCCCTACTGTGTCGGAGTAGTCGTTGTTCACGATGTCGTAGTTGTTGATGAGCGGAAAGACTTCGGTATCGACGCGGTTGGCGGCGATGACACGGGCAATCTTGTTTTCCTGATCGACCTGGCGTACGCCCGACTTGTCCACCACCGTGAATGGGCGATTGTCTTCCGGCGAGAAGGCGATGATGGTGCCGTCCGCGCTGATGACGTGCATCCACTCTGGATAGAGTAGGTCGATCTGCTTGATGTGCTGCTTGAGCGAGGAGTAGCTGGAGGCATCCCAATCGACGTAGTAGGCGGCGCGTAGACCTTCGCCGCTGTTGAGCACAATATCGGATGGCTTGGTCTGGGTTCTGCGGTGCGCTGAGAGCGCAGCCTGCTGGCCCGGCTTAAGGGCCGGCTTGGGCGGATTGGTGAGGGCATGGTAGTTGCGCGTCTGCGAGGTGAGGCGCAGCTCTGGCAGCGGCTTGATCTGCAGCAGGCCGACAATAAATATCGCACCGAGAATTACACCGGATACGGCCAGCACATCGAATACGCGACGGAGGCGCTTCCATCGCTTACGTTGTGGGTCGTAGAAGACTGGATTGTTCATGAATTGGTGGTGTTGTGTGCGAAGCCTTCCCTATGGGCATCGTATGCAGCGCGGGGGGCTGAGTCAACGAACCCAACCGAATCGGCAGGCAAATGTACTTCCGGTTATGATGCAGAAACGACGACTATGGACGATGCTCAGGAGAATTCCGCGCAGCCGATCTCGCGCAGTACGACCGGCTTGTTGCGCGGAATAACGCATCGGCAGGGGATCAGCCTCGGTGTTGCCGTGCTGGTTGGGCTTTTACTTCGGCTGGGGTGGGTCTGGAAGTACGGCCAGGTGACGGATGACTCTCATATCTACGGCGAGTTTGCCCGCAGCGTTTTGGAACACCATGTCTACGGCTATCTGGACGCGAATCACGGGCCGACGGTCGTTCCAACGCTGATCCGATTGCCGGGGTATCCGGCGTTTCTCGGGATATGTTTTCGACTGTTTGGCATGGAAAATTACACCGCTGTGATGGTGGTGCAGTGTTTCATCGACCTATGGACCTGCCTGCTGCTGGCTGGCACTGCGACACGGATGTTTGGACGTCGAGCAGGAATGGTGGCGATGTGGATGGCTGCGCTTTGTCCATTTACGGCGAACTACGTGGCGGTGCCGCTGACCGAGGTTCTGACGCTGTTCTGCATTGCGCTGGCTTTTTACGGATTGCTGCGATGGAAGGAAGCTGGCGGCGGGATCAATCGGTGGGTATTGACGATTGGTTTTGCACTGGCGTACTCCGTGCTGTTGCGGCCGGAGCAGGGGATGCTGGCGGCGGCGGTTGTTTCGGCGATGCTTTGGATTGAGTTTCGCAAGTTGGGCTTGGCCGCAGGACTACGGGTTGCTGCGGTGGTCTCGGTGTTGACGCTGTTGCCGCTAGTTCCGTGGACGATTCGTAACTGGCAGGTCTTCGGAGTGTTTCAACCGCTGGTTCCGAAGTTTGCGGTTGATCCGGGCGAGCCGAATCCTTATGGATTTCAGCGCTGGTATCGGACGTGGACGGTGGAGTTTGCGTCGACGGAGACGATCTACTGGCCGTACATCGGCGAGCAAATAAATATTGCCGACCTGCCGAACCGTGCCTTCGATTCGAACGCCCAGTATGCGGCGACAGAGGATGTGTTCAACGACTACAACGCGGATCATCAGTTCTCGCCGGAGGTCGATACGGCGTTCAACCAGATTGCGTCAGAACGCATCCATGCGGACCCGGTCCGTTACTATCTGGCGCTGCCGGTTGCGCGTGTCCTGAACATGACGTTCCGGCCTCGGACGGAGATGATCGCGGTGCCGCTGGAGTGGTGGAAGTTCAAGGGGGACGACCCAGGGAACTGGTTCGCGCTGGGGTATGCGGGGCTCAACCTGGCATTCTTCGTCGTTGCAGGATGGACTTTGCGGCGGCGGAGTTTGTGGGCGGGTGAGAGCGTCGTGGTGGTCGCGATGCTGGCGACAATCGGGATGCGATGGCTGGTGTTGCTGACGATCGATAACTCGGAACCGCGGTATACGCTGGAGTTCTTTCCGGTGCTGATTGTTTTGGGGAGTGCGGCGGTGGGGCGAGGTTGGAAATCGAGTGGAGAAAAGAGTTAGAGCTTGGGGCTGGCCAGATCTGTCGGGGTCCTTCGACTCGCTTTGCTCGCTCAGGATGACCTGGGATTTGGGGAGCGATTTACTTGCAGGGCTTGCCTTCGATTTTGAAGGGTGACTTGTCGACCTCTTTGTTCAGGCGGACATTGGAGTAGGTGGCCGTCTGCGTGTCGCCGCTGGGGGAGTAGACGATCTGCTTTAGCGAGACTGCCGTGGCAAGGTCAGTCCAAAGCGCGACGTGGGTGATGTTGTTGCGGAGGCCCTGCTCTTTTGGGACCAGGTCGAGTTTCTCGACTTTGACCGTTTTGCCGTCGTTGGTGACTGTGTCGGAGCCGAGATCTGTGACGGTCCAGTTAGCGGCTAGCTCTTTGCCGCTGGCACCGAAGGAGAGCGCGAGCAGGCTCTCGATGGTCCCCTTGCTCTTGGCGGCGGAGTAGCTGTCGTAGCACTTCAGGCCGGGGTTGTAATCGCGGGCGGTGCCGTTCTTGTACTCGACGGTGCGGGCGCCTTGGCCCGTGATCTTGATGCCAACTTCTGAGGCGCCGTTTTTGCGGACGGTGTAGGTGACGCCATCCTGCAGGTCGTGGTCTTTGACGAGCGCGGTGTAGAGGTCTTTGTGGAAGCTGGCCTGGGCGGAGATGAATCGCGCACTGCTCTCGTCGAGCGCGTGGAGCGTGGCCTGAAGGTTCCCAGGTTGTTGCGCGGCGCACATTGAGGCGGAGATCAGGACAGCAGCGAGCGATGTAGCGGTGCGAATCACGTTCACAGAACACCTCTAGGGCTTAGATGGGTTGCCCTCGAAAAGGTAAGACAGAGACTGAACTTGCGGCGTTGCTTAGAGAGTGCCAAGTGGCTATTTCAGGACAGTGGCGTTGTAGGCGATGGTGTGGCCGGAGGCATCTTTGACTTCTTCGTAGCGGACGACTGTGACTTCGCCGGAGATCGGCTCGATGAGGCGGAGCATGGCGGCGCGGCGCTCGGCGTCGGTGGAGGCGTGGCCCATGTCATCGGCACGGATCTGGTAGATGAAGCGGGCTCGATCGCCGGACATACCGGCCTCTTTGACGAGGACTTCGCTGGAGTGCAGGGCGACGGTCTCGACGGGGCGGTCCTTGAAGTCGATGTAGTGTGGGCTGACGAAGAGGAAGAGCAGGATCGCCGTCACCATGATGTCGAAGTGAATGCTGCCGCGGTCGTAGGTCCAGAAGAAATAACTTTTAAGCAGCTTTCCCATTAGGGCCTGCCTTTCGGAGACAGCTCTTTTGCGAGCCACGGACCGGATTGCTTGCCGATGACGGTTTCGCCGTCCATATAGGGGACGAGCGCGTTGGGGATGCGGACGGTTCCGTCGGCCTGCTGGTAGTTCTCCAGGATCGCGAGATAAGTGCGGCCGACAGCGAGGCCGCTGCCGTTCAATGTATGCAGGAACTCGGGTTTCTTGGCGCCTGGTGCGCGGTACTTGATGTTGGCACGGCGGGACTGGAAGGCTTCGAAGTTGCTGCAGCTTGAGATCTCGCGATAGAGACCTTGGCCGGGGAGCCAGACCTCGAGATCATAGGTCTTGGCGGCAGAGAAGCCCATGTCGCCGGTGCAGAGCAGCATGCGGCGGTACGGCAGACCGAGGGTTTCGAGTACGGCTTCAGCGTGTTCGGTGAGGGCTTCGTGCGCGGCTTCAGACTCCTGCGGGCGGCAGAACTTTACCAGCTCGACCTTCTGGAACTGGTGCTGGCGGATCAGGCCTCGAACGTCTTTGCCATAGCTGCCGGCTTCGGACCGGAAGCAGGAGGTGTAGGCGCAGAAGCTGATGGGCAGAGCTGCGTCGTCGAGGGTCTCGTCGCGGAAGATGTTGGTGACGGGGACCTCGGCGGTGGGGATCAGCCAGTGGTCGTTCTCCTGATACTTGCCGGCTTCGTGGGCTCCCTTATCGTCGCAGTGGAAGAGGTCTTCGGCGAACTTGGGGAGCTGGCCGGTTCCAAAGAGCGAGCGGCTGTTGACCATGGTCGGCGGCAGGACTTCCGTGTAGCCATGTTTACGGGTGTGGAGGTCGAGCATGAAGTTGGCGAGGGCTCGCTCGAGGCGAGCACCCTGGGCGAAGTGGATGGTGAAGCGGCTGCCGGAGATCTTGGCGGCGCGCTCAAAGTCGAGGATGCCGAGGGCCTCGCCGATCTCCCAGTGAGGCTTCGCGGGGAAGTCGAATTTGGTTGGTTCGCCGACGGT
The DNA here is from genome assembly GCA_043783075.1 of Rhodanobacteraceae bacterium. Lineage (GTDB taxonomy): Bacteria > Acidobacteriota > Terriglobia > Terriglobales > Acidobacteriaceae > Edaphobacter. The sequence continues at coordinate 10,739 of JAYVZU010000587.1, read as the reverse complement.
TTTGACGACGACGTTGTCATGCTCGGACTTGCCGGCGGGAACGGAGGCCTGCGGTAGATTGGGGACTGCCTGCATCAACTCGCGGAGGCGCTCGTCGGCCTCAACGGCGGATTTTTCCAGAGCTTCGGACTGGGATTTCAGTTCGCGCGTGGCGTCGGTGAGGCCGGAGGCGTCGGCACCAGATTTGCGCAGGGCCTGAATCTCGGCGGTGAGCTTGTTGCGGTCGGCCTGGAGGGTCTCAAGCTGGGTGATGGCGGCGCGGCGCTGCTGGTCGATGGAGCTGAAGTCGGCGAGGAGGGCGGCGTGATCGCCGCCGCGTGACCGGAGTTTGGCTTCGACGAGTTCGAGATTGTTGCGGACAAAGGCTAGATCGAGCATCGGGTCTCATTCTATCGCGGTGAGGTCGGGCGGGTAGGGATTCTCTGGAAAGGTCGGCTTCGCCGAGGCCCACATCTCAGAATCGAGATATGGGGCACCCAGATTCACGCGGTTATTTGGGGCAGGTGGGGCCTTCGGGGACGTAGGCGTTCTTGTTTTCGGCGAAGCAGGAGTGGATAAGATCATTGCCGTAGCGGGTGACGGAGGTTGGCAGGACGTCGTTCTCCGGGACTTCGTGGAAGGCGAAGGTGACGTGGCCCTCGGGGCTGACGGTGGCGAGGAGATATCCGTAGACGTCGGTTTGGGCGAGGGTGGTGCTGGAGTGGACGGCGGGCAGGCGGTAGCGGACGGCTCCGCCGGTGCCGACGATCCAGCCGGAGAGGACGTCTTCCGGCTTGCGGCAGGATGTTGCGTAGGGCTGCTCGAGGACGAAATGGGAGTGGCTGGCGAGCACCTGCACCTCTTTGCCGCTGCGATTGCGGAAGTGGACGAGGTCGTCGTAGACCTGGCGGCCAGCCTTGGTGGAGACGAGCGACTCGTTCATGCTGTGGCCGGCGGTGAGGGAGTCGGGCAGGGCGTCGTGCATGCCTACAACTACTGTGCGGATGCCGGGGGCAAGTTCGGCGCTGAGAAGGGTAGCCTCGAACCAGTCGACCTGATCTTTGTCGAACTGCTCGGGGGAGGCGTTGTCCAGGGCGATGAAATCGACGTTGTGTTCGCGCCAGTGGTAGTAACCCTTGACGGTGTGGTCGGCGGCGTTGTCGGCGATGCGCTGGTCGTGGATGGTGGGGGAATTGAACCAGTCGGCGAACTGGGTGAAGAGCTCGGGGCGAGTTTTGCCGATGAGTTCGTGGTTGCCGACGACGAGGAAGACGGGAGTTTTGCCGAAGGGTGCGAGCTGCTGGTCGATGAAGTCCTGCCATGCCTTTTTCTGGTAGTTCTCGATGGTGAGCTTACCGTTGTGGGCGGCGAGCATGTCCTGATCGAAGTCGTAGAGGGCGCGGAAGTCTCCGAGGTGCCAATAGAAGTCGGCCTTGTCGGCGCGGACCTTGGCGGCGATGACGGGCATGACGACGTCGCCGCAGTTGCGGGAGTCTCCGGAGACGGCGAAGGTCCAGTTTGTCTGCCCCGAGGCAGGCGCGAGAAGACCGAGGGTTAGGATGGCGGCGGCGACGAGTTTCATGCGGTTCTCCGAAAGGTGTGGCTTGAGTATAAAGTGCGGACGTTGGTGCCAGCTTGTCGGGAATAACACAGGCCGATTCTCGAGCTGTCAGTCGATCAGCTGACAGCTACAATGAAGTCAATGGACGAGAGTGTGAAGCCGAAGGCTCGCAAGGGGCCGGACATGCGGGTGACTATTGCCGGCGTGGAGTTGGTGTCGCCGGTGATTGCGGCGAGCGGGACGTTTGGGTATGGCGTTGAGTTTGAGGAGATTGTCTCGCTCGAGAAGATTGGCGCGTTTGTGACCAAGGGACTGTCGAAGGAGCCAATGGTGGGGAATCCGACGCCGCGGATTATTGAGACGGCGAGCGGGATGATGAACGCGATTGGCCTGCAGAATATGGGCGTCAGGGCGTTTGTTGAGCAGAAGATGCCGCGGCTGAGGCAGATTCCGGGCGCGGTGGTGATTGCGAATATCTTTGGGTTTACGATTCATGACTGTTTGGAAGTAATCAATGTGCTGAACGATTGCCCGGGGATTGCGATGTACGAACTGAACGCAAGCTGTCCGAATACGGCGCACGGCGGGATGGTGTTTGGGACCGATCCGAAGCTGCTGGATGAGCTGGTTTACAGGACGGAACGGGTGTCGACGCGGCCGATGATGGTGAAGCTGTCACCGAATGTGACTTCGATTGGGCAGATGGCGAAGGTTGCGCAGGACTCTGGCGCTCAGGCGATTTCGCTGGTGAATACGTTCTTGTCGATGGCGATTGATGTGGAGACTCGCAAGCCGAGGATCGCGAATGTGACCGCGGGATTGTCGGGCCCGGCTATCAAGCCGATCGCGGTGAGGATGGTCTATGAGGCAGCGAAGGCCGTCAAGATTCCGGTGATTGGGATGGGCGGGATCCTGCGGGCGGAGGATGCTGTGGAGTTCATGCTCGCGGGGGCGACGGCGGTGGAGGTGGGAACGGCTAGCTATGCTGATCCGCGGGCGGTGGAGAATATTGCAACGGGGTTGCGGCGTTGGTGCTCGTCGCATGATGTGGTGGATGTTAAGAGTTTGAGGGGTGGGGTTGTGATCTAGTGGACCCCACCTCAAACGATGGGCCGTTTGAGATGGGGCACCCGGATTTCTCTAAGGTTGGATGACGATTCGGCGGATGACTACCGGGGTCGAGGGGTGGTTGGAGTTGTCGCGGGGCAGGTCCTGGATGCGGTTGAGGAGCGCGATGGATGCGGCGTCGCACTGGCCGATGATGGTGAATCCGCCGTCGAGCGCGTGGAGGGGGTTCATGGCGAAGAATAGCTCGCTGTTGTTCGTGTTGGGGCCTCCGTTGCCGAAGGCGAAGCGGCCGGGACGGTCGTAGGTGAGGCCGGGGGTGTTTTCGTTCTTGAAGCGGAAGCCGATGTCTGTTGTGCCGCTGATGTCGCCGGTAATGTCGCCGAACTGGATGTAGAAGTCGGGGAGAACGCGGTCGAAGGGCATGTTGTCGTAGAAGCGCTTCCCATGTTGCACGACTTTGGTGGTGGGGTTGGTCCAGTCCTTGGTGCCGTCGGCCAGGCCGATAAAGGTGGAGGTGGCGATGGGGCTCTCCTTGGTGAAGAGGCGGCAGGAGAGGCGGCCGAGGGTGGTCTCGATGACTGCCGTCGGGCCGGTTGGTTCGGGGCCGGAGGGTGGGGCGAGGGGTGCGGTGGATTGCGCTGGCAGGATGGCTTCGGCGGCGACCGGCGGAGCTGGTGGCGGCGACGGTTTGCCTGCCGGAACGATGGCGATGTGATTGACGGCGAACGGCGTGGCGGGGTGGTTATCGGTGTGCTGGAGGGTGCGGCGGAGCTTGGCGACGAGTTTTACGGAGGCGTCGTCGCACCGGCCGATGATGACTCCGTGGCCATCGGATTCGGTGTTGGCGTGGTCGGTGATGAGGAAGAGCGAGGGGCTGATGGTGGTCTTGGTACCCGCCATGGCGAGCAGGCCGGGGCGGTCGAAGGGGATGGCGGGAGACGACTCGACGGGCAAGGTCGTGCCGGCGGCTTTTTGGCCGGCGGCGGCGCGTGAGCCTCCACCGATGCCGGAAGAGGTCGGCGTGAGGCGGGTGCCGTCGTAGAACGGCTTGCCGGTCACGGTGGAGCCGTCGGGGGCGGTCCAGGGTTGGGTGCCCTCGGCTAGTGCGATGAAGCGCGCGGTGGTTACGGGGCGATCGTGCGTGAGGAGGGTGCAAGTGATGCGGCCGGCGGTGGTGTCGATGACAGCCGCGGGCTCGGTGGACTGGCCGAGAGCCGGCAGGGCGCAGAGGAGGATGCTGGTGGCAAGGAGGGAGCGCATGGGGGGCATGGCCAATGTTATACACGACCGGTGGATGGCCGATGTAGGATGTCTGCATGACTTCGAAAAATTGGGTTGCGGCGGGATTTCTTGGGTTGGTGGCGACGTGTGCGGCAGTAGGACAGACGGCTAAGCCGTTGGCGGCGATTCCCTATTCGCCATCGCTCGATCTGACTAGTCTGGACCGCACGGTTGATCCCTGCACGGACTTTTATAAGTTTAGCTGCGGCGGCTGGCAGAAGAACAATCCGATCCCGTCGGATCAGGCGACGTTCAGCGTTTATGGGAAGCTGGCGATTGAGAATCAGCAGTTTTTGTGGGGGATTCTGGAGGAAGATGCGAAGGCGAAGAACCGGACGGCGGTGCAGCAGAAGGTGGGGGACTACTTTGCGGCTTGCATGAATACTCCAGCGATTGATGCGCTGGGCGCGAAACCGACGCAGCCGGTGATGGCTCGGATTGACGCGCTGAAGACGCGGGAAGAGTTGGTGAAGGCGATTGCTGTGCTGCACCATGACTATGCGGGGAGCTACTTCTTCGGCGTTGGGGTGGGGCAGGATGCGGTGGATTCGTCGCTGGAGATTGTCCAGGTGGGCGCAGGTGGGCTGGGGCTGCCGGATCGCGATTACTACATCAAAACCGACGAGAAGAGCGCGAAGATTCGGGCGCAGTATGCGGCTTTCATCGCGCAGTTGCTGGGGTTGGCGGGCGAGTCGAGTGAGGCTGCGGCGACCGATGCGAGGGCGATTCTGGCGATGGAGACGGCGCTGGCCAAGGCTACGCTGACTCGGGTGGAGCGGCGCGATCCGCACAAGACGTACAACATGATGACGATCGCTGAGCTTGGGCAACTGGCACCGGCGATTGATTGGGCGGGGTATCTGGCGATGGAGGGTGCGCCGGGTGTCGCGAAGCTGAATGTGTCGCAGCCGGAGTTTATGAAGGCGGTGCAGGCGGAGTTGGCGAATGCGCCCGTTGCGCTGCTGCAGGCTTATCTGAAGTTTCATGCGCTGACTTCGATGGCCCCTTATCTTTCCACGCCATTTGTGGAGGCGAACTTCAACTTCTTCTCGAAGACGCTGCGTGGAGTTCCGGCGATGCCTCCACGGTGGAAGACTTGCACGCAAGGGGTTGACCGGTCGCTGGGTGAGGCGCTGGGGCAGGAGTTTGTGCGGCGGACGTTTTCGGCAGACATGAAGGCCAAGACGCAGCTGATGACCGAGCAGATTGAGACCGCGATGCAGAAGGAGATCGAGGCGCTGGACTGGATGAGTCCGGAGACGAAGGTGGAGGCGCTGCGCAAGCTGCATGCGATTCGGAACAAGATCGGGTATCCGGATACGTGGCGTGACTACTCGAAGCTGGATGTGAAGCCGGATGATTATGCGGGCAACGCCTCGCGCGCTTACAGGTTTGAACAGGCGCGGAACTGGGGTAAGTTGGGCAAGCCTGTAGACCGGACGGAGTGGGGAATGACGCCGCCGACGGTGAACGCCTACTTCAGCGCGCAGATGAACGACATCAACTTTCCGGCGGGGGTTCTGCAGCCACCGCTGTATGACCCGAAGGAAGATGACGCCCCCAATTATGGCAATACCGGCGCGACGATTGGGCACGAGTTGACGCACGCGTTCGACGACCAGGGACGCCAGTTTGACGATAAGGGCAACCTGCGCGACTGGTGGACTGCAACGGATGCGAAGGGATTTGAGGATCGGATTAATTGCGTTCGCGACCAGTATGCGGGGTATGTGATTGTGGACGACATTCACATCAACTCGAAGCTGACGAGCGGCGAGGATGTGGCGGATCTGGGTGGGACTCTGCTGGCTTATATTGCGTGGAAGAAGCAGGTTGCCGGGCAGGACTTGAAGGCTGTCGAAGGGTTTACCCCGGATCAGCGGTTCTTTGTGGGGATGGCGCAGTGGGCTTGCGAGAACGAAAGGCCGGAGAATCAGCGGGTCAACGCGGTTACGGATCCACACTCGCCGGGGTTTGCGCGGATCAATGGCGTGGTGAGCAATATGCCGGAGTTTCAGAAGGCGTTTAGCTGTAAGGCGGGGCAGGCTATGGTGCATGCGCCGAGCTGTCGGGTTTGGTAAGAGCAGGGAAGAGGGGATAGGGAAGAGGGAAGAGACGGCGAAGTGCGGTCGGCTTGGGAGGTATGGAAGCGGTGGCTCGGTCCCACTCATCGCAAAGGCGCGATGAATGGGGCACGGAGCTGTGGCGGGTGTAGGGAAGGCGGTCGTTTACTTCCGCAAACGATACCCCGAACGGATACCGCGAGGCAGGCTGTACGCTTCCCGAAAGAGTCTAACCCCACCCTGCGCGATGAAACTGCGCGAGGATGGGGCACCCAGGGCTACGCACGGGGGAGGCGGGGGCGGCGCTTGACCATGGCGTATTGGATGAGGATGTAGGCGTCGGTCATGCCGGCGATGTAGTCGGATACGACGCGGGCGAGGCCCTCGGTCTGGATGTCGGCGACGTAACCCTCGGGGAGTTCTTCGGGGTTGTCGATCCAGTAGTCGAAGAGAGCGGTGACCACTTCTTCGGCCTTGTTGTGCTCTAGTTCCAACTCGGGGCAGGTGTAGAGGTGGTCGTAGAGGTATTGTTTTTCCTGCAGGCGCTCGGCTTCGACCTCGGGGGAGAAGGTGGCGACGCGCTGACGGTGGAAGCGCACACTTTGCAGGGTTTCGAGCGCGTGGAGTGCGAGATTGGCGCTAGTGGTGTCGATCAGGTCGTCGGTGAGGATGTTCTGCATCAGCTGCAGCGCCTCGTGGAAGAGATACTTTTCGTCGACGTCGGGGTGCATGCGCTCGACGGTGTTGAAGCAGCGCGCGAGGACGCGGACGTGTTGGCGCAGGTGGGCGATTTCGAGCAGGCCGGATTCGACGCCGTCGTCGAGGTCGGCAGTGAGGTAGGCGATCTCGTCGGTGAGGTCGATGATCTGGGCTTCGAGGGGTGGAGCCTGATCGAGGTAGTAAGGAGCGAGCTCGGGGTGGGTGATGGGGCTGTAGTCGCGCGAATGTTTGATGATGCCTTCGCGGACTCCGAGGGTGAGGTTGAGGCCGCGATGGGCGGCGTAGCGCTGCTCGAAGTGTTCGACGATGCGGAGGGCGTGGATGTTGTGGTCGAAGCGGAGGCCGTGGCGCTGGAGGCATTGGTCGAGGGCGCGCTCTCCGGCGTGGCCGAAGGGTGGGTGGCCGATGTCGTGGACCAGGGCGAGGGCTTCGGCGAGGTCTTCGTTGAGGTCTAACGCGCAGGCTACGTGGCGCGCGATCTGCGCGACTTCCATCGTGTGGGTGAGGCGGGAGCGGAAGTGGTCGGAGGCGCGGGAGGTGAAGACCTGGGTTTTGCCGGCGAGGCGGCGGAAGGCGCGGGCCTGGACGATGCGTTCGCGGTCGCGCTGGAACGGGGTGCGATGGGCGTGGGAGGGGGCGGGGAAGGCGCGGGTGCACAGAGGTGCGCCGGGATCGGACTCGGAGACGGCGCGAGGGTTTTGTTGTAAGGGCATGCTTTCTTGAGTTTAGCGGAAGGGGGCTTAATGTAGTGAACCCCACCTCAATGACGATGGAGCTGTCATTGAGATGGGGCACCCGGCGGGTCAGGGCGGGAAGACAACTACGGAGATTCTGGCTTCGCCAGAATGACGACTTTCTCTGTAACGGCTTTCTCTGTAACGGCTTTTCTCGGTTAGGATTTTTTGCTAGGGGTGGTGCCTAGCTTGGCTAGTTTGGTGCGGGCGTCGTCGAGCTTGCGTTTTACCTTGGCGACGTCGGCGGGGTCAGCGTCGGCGGGCAGGGTGTGGGCGTACTCTGTCATGGAGCGTTCCCACTGGGCGACTGCGAGCTTGAGCTTGCCGGTCTTCTCGTAGACTTCGCCGAGATGATCGTGGATGCTGGCGTCGGTGCTGGTGCGGTCGATTGCCTTGTGGAGGTTCTCTTCGGCGAGGGCGTAGTTGCCCATCTTGAAGTAGGCCCAGCCGAGCGAATCGAGGAAGGCTCCGTTCTGCGGGTCGAGTTCGACGGCCTTCTGAATCATCTTCAGGGCTTCGGGTAGATTGACGCTGCGGTCGGCGAACATGTAGCCGAGGTCGTTGAGGACGGTGGCGTTGTTGGGGTCGACGGCGAGCGCCTTGCGGTACTCGGCTTCGGCCTGATCGTACTGCTTGTCGTGGTCGTAGATGGTGGCACGGAGCAGGTTGACGAACATGTGGTCTTCCGGCCGGGTGGCGAGCGGGTCTGCCTTATCGAGGTAGGACTGTGCGTCGGCCGAGCGATGCAAGCGGAGATCGATGTTTGAGAGCGCGATCAGGGTCTCGCGATCTTCGGGCAACGGCTTCCCGGCGGTTCCCTTGAGCTGCATTCTGGCGAGGGTCAAGCCTTGCTCGGCCTGGCCGGTATCGGCTAGCTGGAAGGCGTACATCAACTGGACGCTGCGGTCGTTGGGAAGAGCCTTGGCAGCTTCGGCGGCGGCGGTGACGGCCTCTTTCCACTGGTGGGCGTCGCGGTAGGAGTCGACCTGGCCGTTGAAGCCGCGGAGGGCGTAATCCCCGCCGAGGGCGACCATTTCTTTGTAGGCGGCGACGGCTTCGGGGGTCTTGTTCTGTTCGCGGTAGACGACGCCGAGGCGGTCGAGGAAGATGCTGCGATTGTTGCGCTCGGGGTCGGAGTATTTGCCGTCGGCGCGCGCGGTGGAGGCGAGGACGGCCTTGAGAGCGGCGATCGCTTCGTCGTACTTGCCGAGAGAGTCGTAGAGGACGGCCTCGTTGAAGGAGAGTTCGGGGTTTTCCTGATTGGCGTTGGAGGCGATGGCCTTTTTGAGGGTGACGAGGGCGTCGTCGTAGTGACCCTGGCGGCGCTGAATCTCGGAGACTTTGAGCTGGGATTCGACGTCGGTGGGGTCGAGCGCGACGAGCTGCTGGTAGACGGGTAGCGCATCGGCGAGCTGGTTGTCAGCGAGTTGGGCGGCGGCGAGGGCCTTCAGGGTGTCGGCGTTATCTGGCTCTTCGTCGAGCGCAGATTTATAGGCGATGATGGCCTGCTTGGGCTGCTTGAGCTGATCGTAGCTGGCGCCGAGCGCGAAGGAGATTCGGGCGCTGCGGTCTGCCGGGGGGATCGCGGTGAGGGCCTGGACGGCATTCTGGGGTTCGCTTTGCTCGCTGTAGAGGCGCGCCATGTTCAGGACGGCTTCCTCGGAGTTGGAGTCGAGACTCTGGGCGACCTTGAACTCCTGTTCGGCTTTGGCGGAGTCGTGATTCAGACCATAGAGCTGGCCGAGGAGGAGGTGGGTTTCGAGATCCTTGGGCTTCAGACGGGCTAGAGTTTCGTATTCCCTGACGGCGAGTTGCAGCATCTCGGCCGACTGCGCGCCTTGCATGTCGCCGAGCGAACGCAGGTAGACCTTGCCTAGGAGGGTGTGGGCGTCGACGTCGTCGGGATTCTTCTTGACCTGATCCTGAGCGGCGTTGACCGCCTCGCGGATGCGGCCGATTTTGAAGTAGAGATCGGCGAGACCGTCCTGCAGGAACTGGGAGTTGGGGTCAGCGTTGAGGGCGAGCTTGTACTCTTCCACTGCCTGCGCGGCGTAGTCTGGCCGGCCATTGGCGGTGGCGAGTTCCTCGTAGAGGTGCGCGAGGCCGACGTGGTAGTACGCCGCCGAACGGTCGGGTACAGCGTTGGGATCGGCTGGCTTAGGGCGCGGCTTGAGCGCGGATTGAGAGAAGGCGGAGTGTGCGACCAGAAGGAGAGCAACCGGAAGGAGAGTGCGGGCTTTGAATGTGAGGGCGGTATGGCGCAGTGTCATAGGTAGATTGGTCCCTTTGCCGAAGTGCTCTCAAATCTGAGCGGATCGATGTTCGTAATCCTTTAGACGACCGGTCCGGATGAAAGGATGCGATCTGCTGGAAGTGTACATCGGCATTGGGTACGGTGGTCTAGTCCCATGTTGGGGGATGCTGTGATGGGGACGGAAAACTTACCGGTGGCTGGGACAGGAAGACACCTACGTCATTCTGGCTGCGCCAGAATGACGTAGGTGGTTAGGTAGAGGATCAGCCGTGGCGGAAGTGACGAACACCGGTGAAGACCATGGCGATTCCGAGGCGGTTGGCGGCGTCGATGACCTCCTGATCGCGGACGGAGCCTCCAGGTTGGATGACTGCGGTCGCGCCAGCCTGGGCGACGACTTCGAGGCCGTCGGGGAAGGGGAAGAAGGCGTCGGAGGCGGCGACACAGCCGGCTAACGGAAGGACAGCCTTCATCGCGCCGAAGCGGGCGGCGTCGACGCGGGACATCTGGCCGGCACCGATGCCGACGGTCTGGCCGTGGCCCTCGGAGAAGCGGCCGTAGACGATGGCGTTCGATTTGACGTGCTTGCAGATGGTCCAGGAGAACATCATGGCGCGCATTTCTTCGGGGGTCGGTTTGCGGGTTGTGGCGATAACCAGTTCCGATTGAGTGACTTTGCGATGATCCGCGGTCTGAACGAGCATGCCGCCGGAGATCTGCTTCAGGACACGCGGCGTTTGGGCCGGGTTGATCTGCACGAGGCGGAGGTTCTTTTTCTTGCCGAAGCGTTCGACCGCGTCGGATGTAAAACTGGGGGCGACGATGGCCTCGACGAAGAGCTTGGCGATCTCCTCGGCGGCGGGGCCGTCTACCTCGCGGTTGATGCCGATGACTCCGCCGAAGGCTGAGACGGGGTCGGCGGCGAGGGCTCTGGAATAAGCGTCGAGGACGGTTTCGCCGGTAGACGCGCCGCAGGGGTTGGTGTGTTTGATGATGACGACGGCGGGCTCGTCGAACTCGGAGACCAGCTCCCAACAGGCGTCGAGGTCGACCAAGTTGTTGTAGGAGAGCTCTTTGCC
>JAYVZU010000586.1:0-3068 GCA_043783075.1 Rhodanobacteraceae bacterium | reverse complement strand
GCCCGGACTGCAAGAACCGGAACTACTCCACCACTAAGAACAAGAAGACCACCACCGGCCGTCTCGAGTTCTCCAAGTTCTGCAACACCTGCCGCAAGCACACGGCACACAAAGAGACCAAGTAACGGGCAACACTGGTCTTAGCTAACCGCTCAAGACCAGCCGTTCGCACTTCGGGGGAGTAAGCTCAACGGTTAAACTGTCGGTCTCCAAAACCGAACTTCTCGGTTCGAATCCGAGCTCCCCCGCCAGTTTGAAACACCAGTAAGAACGCAGTATCAAGATAGAAGTTTGAGGCAGTGCAATGGGCAAAACAGTAGCAGTTGTCGAACAGCCGATCAACGCGTTGGACCGTCTCAAGACGGCCCCAGCGCAGCTGGGCGAGTTCCTCCACGACGTCCGTTCTGAGATGAAGAAGGTCATTACGCCTTCGCAGGCCGAAGTCAAGAACACGACAATCGTCGTCATCGGGACCGTCTTTATCTTCGCCGTCTTCTTCGCCATCGTCGATTCAACCGTCGCGAAGGGGATCGAACTGATCTTCAAATATCTAGCAAAGACCTAGTTCCGTTGTACAAACCTCAGTACGCCGGCCTCCAACCTAATCGCCGGCGGGAATAACGAGAAGGCTGAAGAATATGGCAGCAGAAGAGTTGAATCCGGAAGCTAAGCTCCCCGAGGGGGAGGCCGACCACCTCGCGCCTCCGGTTAACGAGAATTTCAAGTGGTACATCATCCACGCCTACTCCGGCTTCGAGCGAAAGGTGCGCGAGTCGCTTGAGAGCCGCATACGCGCCTACAACCTCGAAAACAAAATCGGCCGCATCATGATCCCGACCGAGCCTGTGACCGAACTGCGCAACGGCAAAAAGTACGTCATCGAGCGCGTCTTCCTGCCCGGCTACGTCCTCGTCGAGATGGATCTCGACAACGACTTGTGGCACGTCATCAAGAACACGCCCCGGGTCACGGGCTTCCTTGGCACCGGCGATTCACCGGTTGCGCTGAGCGAGGCGGAAGTCAGCTCGATCATCTTCCGCTCCGACGTGTCGAAGGACAAGCCGGCGATGAAGATCAAGTTCGAGAAGGGCGAGATGGTCCGTATCAACGAAGGCCCATTCGCCAACTTCAACGGTGCAGTCGACGACGTGAACGAAGACAAGCAGACACTGAAAGTCATGGTCAGCATCTTCGGTCGTTCCACGCCCGTCGAGATTGAGTTCTCGAAGGTCGACAAGATGGTCGACGAATAAGTTTTGTTTTGGTTCTCGCACCGCCTGGCTGCCTATGCAACGGCCGGGGCTTCTCGGAGCGGCGACCGTATGTTCAGGCAGTAAAAAATCAGCGAGAGTTTACCGCTCCGCAAGAAGCTAAAAGAGGATTTCGAAATGGCACCGAAGAAAATTACCGGATACGTCAAGCTTCAGGTTATGGCCGGCAAGGCCACCCCTGCACCCCCGATCGGCCCCGCCCTCGGTCAGGCTCAGGTCAACATCATGGAGTTCTGCAAGCAGTTCAACGAGCGCACCAAAGAGCCCTCCATGGCTGGCCTCACCATCCCCGTCGTCATCAGCGTCTACGCGGACCGCACCTTCAGCTTCATCACCAAGACCCCTCCCGCCGCTGTCCTCCTCAAGAAGGCCGCCGGCATCGAGAAGGGTTCTGGCACCCCGAACAAGGAAAAGAAGGGCAAAGTCACCGAGAAGCAGATCATCGAGATCGCAACTCAGAAGATGCCGGACCTGAACTCGACCACCGTTGAAGCAGCCGCCCGCAGCATCCGCGGAACTGCTCGCTCGATGGGCATCGAAATCATTGGCTAACCCAGCTACAGTATGCGATCAGCGCAGAGCCCGCCTGGGCTCTGCGCTTTTCTCTTTCAGCCCGTAGTATGCTGTCCTCGCATCGCATCGTGAGGAAAGCCATGACTAACGGCAACGCGCAGGTAGTGATCGTCGCTTACAAGCCCAAACCCGGCAAAGAAGCTGACCTAATGCAACTCACCCGGGAGCACCTGCCGATCCTTCGCGCCGAGGGCCTTGTAACTGACATGCAAGCGACGGTTCTCCTGGCAGCTGACGGCATTGTTATCGAAGTCTTTGAATGGGCACCCGGCGGCACCGAGCGCGCACATCAGAACCCAGCCGTGCTCGCACTCTGGAAGCGCTACTTTGAGGCCTGCGACATGGTCAAACTCTGCGACCTTGCCGAAGCCACGCAGATGTTTGCCAGCTTTCAACTCCTCGAGCTCTGAATTCATGCGAACAGCGCCGCCTGCCGCCCAGTTCCGACTGCTCCGACCTGTTTTCTCCGTGATCCAAGATCCCGAGTAAGCAAAGCGTCGCTAGATCGCCGGCCCAGCCCATGTCTGCGGCAAGCGGTCTGCACCCGTCCAGCCAGCTCTCGCCGGTACGCCGGAGTAGCGAAGTCATCTGTTGCGAAGCGGCTTTCATAGTCGGCCAGCAGGTGGGGGAAGTGCTCACGAACGAAGCCCAGGAATGTAGGACGTGAGCACGACTTCAAGAAAAGTGGTTCTGCAACAAAGAAGTTGGCCCGAGCCGCAGCTGCAAGCCCAGCCATCCGGTCCAGAGCTTCCGCAGTGTCGGTGATCCCGGGCAGCAGCGGCGAGCACATCACACCCGCTGTCAATCCAGCCTCGCGAAGTCTTCTAACTGCGGCAAATCTCAGCTCAGGCCTTGGTGCCCGCGGCTCCAGAATCCGTGCCAACCCGTCATCCGGCGTCGTGATCGTCAGGTGCAGCGTCAGCGTGTTCTTCCGGGAGATCTCCCGGAGCAAGTCGATATCCCGCTCAATCAGCTTCGACTTCGTCACGATCCCCAGCCGAAGGCCAGACCGTCGCGCAAACACCTCCAGCAGCGACCGTGTAATCTCAGCCGTCCGCTCGATCGGTTGGTACGGATCAGTCGCAGTCCCCAGAGCAATCTCCTCAGACGGATCGTGCCGGCGCAGCTCCTGCTCCAGCAGCCAGGCCGCGTTCTCCTTCATGTAGATCTTTCGCTCAAAGCTCCGCGGATCGTGGAAATTTGCTCCGCCGCCTTTATCGGTCT
>JAYVZU010000585.1:0-3075 GCA_043783075.1 Rhodanobacteraceae bacterium | reverse complement strand
AGGAACTGGCAGCCCGCAGCTTTGACGATCTTTGCGCTGGTCAGGATCTGGTCACGGCTCTCGACCGAGCAGGGGCCGGCCATCAGCGTAACTTCCTTGCCGCCAACTACGACGCCGTTGGGGAAGGTGATCGTCGTGCCTTCGGGGCGGAAGCCGCGCCCGGCAAGCTTATACGGCGAGCTGATCCGGTAGGCATTGTGGACGCCGGGCAGTACGGTGAACTCGGCGACCTCAAAGTGGGCAGGTGAGCCGACACCGGCGAGGATCGTCTGGTTGGCACCGGTGGTGCGGTGTACGTTGAACCCAAGCTCCACCATCCGCTCGATAACTGCTTGAATCTGCTCTTCTGCTGCCTGGTCCTGCATCGCTACGATCATGGTGTCTCTCGTCTTTCGTCTAAAACTGTCGTCATTCTGGCGAAGCCAGAATCTCCGTAGTTGTCTTACCCTGCCGCCGCGTCAAACGCGCAAGTCAGGGCCCTCTGTTCAATCTCTGTTACGAATCCCGCCGTTGCAGCATGCGCATCACGTCGATGATGCGGATGTACACGTCTACAATTTGCTCGCCCGAGAGCGGCCCGGGGTTGACGCGCTTTACGTGCTCAAAAACCTCAGTTTCGCGCGCCGGTTCGTAGACGGGTAATGTGCTTTGCTGCTTCAGTTCGCCGATTGCCTTTGCAGCTTCGGCCCGCTTGCTGATGAGCTCGACAATCTGCTCGTCGAGCACGTCGATCTTTTTCCGCCAATCCGCTATGTCCATCGTCATGCTCCTCGTACGAATCTTTTTGTCATCCCCTGGGGATCTGCTTCTGTTCTGGTTCTATACCGCTTGTAATCCCTTGATAAACGCTCCGACCGCTGCTGCTGCCTGCTCGGGCGCTGTCTTCTCGATCAGCGCGACCAATGCGCTACCGATGATCGCCGCATCGGCAAACTCTCCGACTGCCCTGACGTGCTCTGCATTCGAGATGCCGAAGCCCACCGCAATGGGCAGGGAAGTGAATTTACGCAGCCGCGCGACCAGGTCAGGAGCATCGCTTGCGACCTTATCCTGTGTACCGGTGATGCCGACGCGGGAGATCGCGTAGACGAAGCCCTTCGAGACCTCGCCGATGGCCTTCAGTCGGGCGTCGGGGCTGGTGGGCGCAGCGAGGAAGATAGGCGCGAGTTGATTCTTCTCTGTCTCGCCGATGTACTCCGCGGCTTCTTCGACGATCATGTCGGTTAGCAGAATTCCATCCGCGCCAGACTCTTTGGCGGCCACGCAGAACTGCTTCATCCCCATGCGGACGACGGGGTTCAGATAGCTGAACAGGACGATGCCGCAGTTGGGACGCGCGGCCCGCAGCTCTTTCGAGATTTGCAGGACGTCGGTCAGGCGGACGCCGCGGGCTACAGCGCGCTCGCTGGCCCGTTGGATCACGGGCCCGTCAGCAAGCGGATCGCTGAACGGAACACCGAGTTCGATGACGTCGGCACCGTTGTCGATCGCGGCAAGCGCGATGTCGCGGGTGGTGGCGAGGTCAGGGTCGCCAGCGGTCAGGTAGGCTACGATTCCGGGTTTCTTGGGAAATGTTATGGGCATAAGAGTTTGTATTTACCTAACAACCGGCTTATCGGCGGTGACTTGCTGTGGGATGTCCTGTGACGGAGCTGGCTGGTTTGCCTTCTCCAGTTCTGCCTGCGCCTTCGCTTGCTCTGCTTTCTTCTTATCCCCAGTGCCCATATTGAAGTTCACTGTGATCGTGGTATCGACATCGACGAGCTGGCCGAAATGCCTATATGGCTTATATGTCCAATTACTTACAGCGTCGATGGCTGCTTGTTGCAGTTCTGGAGCTCCACTCAGAACGTGAATATCCCGGACCTTGCCTTCTTTTGTAATGAGAGCCTTTAGCTTAACGGAGCCTTCAATGCCCGCAGCCCTGGCTGCAAGCGGGTATAGTGGCGGCTTGGCCGTAGCGAGCGTTTGGCCGTTCAAAGGAACGAGCGCAAACAAGGAGATAGCAACAAGCAACAAGCTCCGGTGCATTTTCATGATTACAGAGTCTCCACTTTTTGCGATTCTGCACCTTTGAGGTCAAGTTCCCGGGCAAGAATACCCATATCTTTATCACCGCGCCCAGAGAGGTTGATCATGATGATCTTGTCTTTGCCCAGCAGCGGCGCGATGCGCATAGCTTCGGCGACAGCATGAGCGCTTTCCAGCGCGGGCAAAATCCCTTCGGTGCGGGAGAGGGCCACAGTCGCCTTCAACGCGTCTGTGTCGCAGCAGGAAACGTACTCAGCGCGACCAGTGTCGTGGAGGTTCGCATGCTCCGGGCCGACGCTCGCGTAGTCCAGCCCCGCGCTAACGGAGTGGGTGGAACTAACCTGGCCAGCATCATTCTGCAGAACGTACGAGTAGGTGCCCTGCAACACCCCGGGGAGACCTCCGCCGACCTTCTGAAACCGCGCAGCGTGTTCGCCAAGAGCAGACCCGCGACCACCGGCCTCGACGCCGATCAGGCGGACCCCAGCGTCGGGAAGAAACTCATAGAACGCGCCAATTGCGTTCGAACCGCCGCCGACGCAGGCAACTACCGCGTCGGGCAGCCTGCCGACTTCCGACAGGAACTGCTTGCGGGCTTCGATCGAGATGACGCGATGGAAGTTGCGGACCATCGTCGGGTAGGGGTGCGCGCCCAGCGCCGAGCCGAGGATGTAGTACGTAGTGCGGACATTGGTAACCCAGTCGCGCATCGCATCGTTAATCGCGTCTTTCAGCGTAGCGGAGCCGGAGTTTACGCCGCGCACCTCAGCGCCCAGCAGCCGCATGCGGTAGACGTTCAACTCCTGCCGCCGCATATCCTCTTCGCCCATATAGATAACGCAGTCCAGACCGAGCAACGCACATACCGTTGCCGTAGCGACCCCATGCTGCCCAGCACCGGTCTCAGCGATAATCCGCTGCTTGCCCATGCGTTTCGCCAGCAGACCCTGTCCAAGGGCGTTGTTGATCTTGTGCGCTCCGGTGTGGAGCAGATCTTCGCGCTTCAGGTAAATCTGCGCGCCGCCGAGCTGCTCGGACATGCGC
>JAYVZU010000584.1:0-9246 GCA_043783075.1 Rhodanobacteraceae bacterium | reverse complement strand
GGCTGTGCGCCGGATACAAACATTCTCCTGTTTTATCTTGTTGCACAGACTGATCTTTCCCTCCTTCGAACGTTTAAGCGAGTCCAAACATTTGATTCGCAGGATGTCTACATTTTGCGCAGCCTGTTAGACCAGTTTTAAAGCATTGCGGCAACTCCTCATGTCTTGGCCGAGGTTAGCAATTTCATTGATCAATCGCCACAATATCGGCGCAAGGATCTATTCGAAACGCTTCGCGTCTTCATCGATTCAAACGTTGAGTCGTGCGAGGAATCCAGAATCCTCTCTCAACGTCCTGAGTTCTTCGATCTGGGTTTGGCGGACACGGCTCTATCTTCGCTAAGCTCACAATTCCCAGTCATCACGATAGATTTCCACCTCACGGGGAAAATTCAGCAGACCGGTGGTGCCGTTATTAACTTCCAACAGGCTCGAAGTCGAAGAATCCGTCCTTTTGGATGAGACCCAGTGAAGGTGTTGAGCCATTTGGGTTGGAACGTAGAGTAGGCCAGGTCGCAACTCGATGGACGTTATGCCAGTAAATAATGTGGCATAATGTCCTAGAGGTATTCGATGGCTGCCCATCTGAATTTGACGGAGTCCATCGGTCTGGCTCCCGGCTCCGGGTTGGAGTTGGTGGAGCAAGTCGAGCGTGGGTTGCCGCTTGAGAGCTTGCATGGGCTGAAGAGCAAGGGGCTTACCTTTACGGAGATCAATGATACGGTGGTCTCGCAGCGGACGCTGAAGCACCGCAAGGCGCGGGGCGAGAATCTGTCGCGCGAAGAGACGGATCGCGCCGTGCGGGTGGCGTCGGTGATTGCTCTGGCGGAGCAGGTGTTTGGCGATGATGCGAAGGCTATGCTGTGGCTGCGGTCTGTCGATGACCGGCTGGGCGAACGGACGCCGCTGAGTTTGCTGGCGACAGAATCCGGCGGGCGGTTAGTGGAGTCGCTGCTTTGGGCGATCGACGAAGGTGTGTACAGCTAAGTGATCCTCTGGCGGATCAGCAATCATAAAGACCTCTCTGGCTTGGGCGGAGAGCGGGCGGATGGGCGCTGGCACACGGCTGCTCGTGGTAAGCGGATCGTGTATTTGTCGGAGCATCCGGCAGTGGCGCTGGTGGAGACATTGGTGAATCTGCGGGGCAATGCGGCGCTGTTTCCGGAGAGGTATCAACTTCTCAAAATCGCTGTTCCAGATGCGACAAAGGTGGCAGATGCTGAGACGGTAGAACGATTAGATTTGCTCAGCGAGACGCAGGCGGTTGGGGACAAGTGGCTCGCTTCGGGCAAGTCGGCGATTCTGCGGGTTCCTTCGGTACCGTCGCCGGAATCTTGGAACTACTTGTTAAATCCCCTCCACCTCAAAGCTGTAGGCGTGGCGATTGAGTGGGCTCGCTCGATTGCGTATGACCGCCGATTATTTCGCCTCAAGTATCTGTGAACCTGCTATAAAAGAGCGGCACGGTGTGGGCCGAACCCCGTGACTCTCGACCGGAAAACTTGGAGAAACGATGAATCCAAATAAGGCTTTGTGGGAGAAGGGCGATTTCACGGAGATCGCTTCAATGATGCGGGACTCTGGCTCGGCTTTGGCAGCGACGCTTGGGGTGGTGCCTGGACTGCAGGTCATGGACCTGGGTTGTGGCGATGGGACAACGGCTGTGCCGATGGCTCAGTTGGGCGCAAAGGTCCGGGGGATCGATATTTCGACGCCGCTCGTTGCGGCCGGCAACAAGCGGGCGGCAGCACTGGGCCTGACCAACCTTACGTTTGAGGAAGGCGATGCCTGCAACCTCGAAGGTGTGCCGGATGCCTCGTTCGACCTGTCGATCTCGATCTTCGGGGCTATGTTTGCGCCGAAGCCATTCGATGTGGCGAAGGAGATGGTGCGAGTGACGAGGCCGGGAGGCCGCGTGATTATGGGGAACTGGATTCCCGGTGATCCGACGTCGCTGATCTCGGACGTGCTGAAGATTAGCGCGGCCTTCACGCCTCCTCCGCCCGAAGGGTTTATCAGCCCGATGAAGTGGGGCGTTGAGGGCGATATTGTTGAGCGATTTGTCGCGGCTGGAGTTCCGGCCGAAAAGATCTCGGTCCAGAAAGATGTGTTCAGTTTTGCCTCGGACGACAAGAGCCCCGCAGATCTGATCTGGACTTTGCGGAGGTTCTACGGCCCAACCATGAACGCGTTCGAGGCCGCAGACAAGAACGGAAAGACGGATGAGTTGCAGGAGCAGCTTGTGGCGGCAGCCGAGAAGCACAACACGCGGCAGGGCGGCGGTATGGCGATTGCCGCGACCTTCATGCGGGTTACGGTTGCGGTTTGAGGGTGGCTTTAGACCGGGAGGCAGAGAGTGTATCGACTCTCCGAAACATTCCCTCAGCGGCTAAAGCCGGACGTTTCTGCTCCAGTTGCGGTGCGGCTGAAGCCGCGCCCTTTCAAAAATGAGTATTGTTTTGGCGCTATGCGGAGGGTGATTGTGCGTCTTGCGTTGATTGTTCTCCTGGGAACGATTGGGATTGCTTCGGCTCAGGCGCCGGCTGCGGGTAAGGCGTGGCCGGTGGCGGCTCCGCAGTCGGTGGGGTTGGATGCGAAGGCGTTGGCGAGCCTGGACGCTGATATTGCGAGCGGCAAGTTTGGCAACATCGACAGCATGCTGGTGATGCGGCATGGCAAGATCGCGTACGACAAGACCTACACGCACGACTACGCGAAGATCTACGGCATGCAGGCGAAGGAGACGGGGCCGCTGAATCCGCACGATTTTGGCGGGCCTTATAACTACTTCAATCCGTGGTGGCACCCCTACTATCGCGGTGGCGATCTCCATTCGCTGCAGTCGGTGACGAAGTCTGTGGCGTCGGAGGTGATTGGGGTGGCGGTGACGCGGCATGAGTTTCCGTCGCTGGATACACCAGTGTTGAAGTTCTTCGACGAGAGCAAGGTGGCGAACGTCGACGACCGCAAGCGGCGCATGACGATCCGAAATCTGATTACGATGACGACCGGCGTGAAGTGGGAGGACGGCTTTCCGTACAGCGATCCGCGCAACTCGGCGGGGATTATGGAGGGGTCGGAGGACTGGGTGAAGTACTTTATCGACCAGCCGATGGCGGAGGAGCCGGGCGCTCACTTTTACTACAACGACGGGGCTCCGGAGGTTTTGGCTTATATCTTCCGGCAGGCGACGGGGCAGGATATGGAGGAGTACGCGGCGAAGAATCTGTTTGCGCCGATCGGGATTGAGCGCTGGTTCTGGAAGCGGACTCCGATGGGGCTGCCGGACTCGGAGGGCGGGCTGTATCTGGAACGGCACGATCTGGCCCGGTTGATGATTCTGTTTCAGCACGACGGTATGTGGGATGGAAAGCAGGTGATTGCCGCGGACTGGGTGAAGGCGTCTGTAGCCCCGAGCATTACGGTCAATGAAAAAGCGGGAGTGAAGTATGGCTATCTGTGGTGGCTGTATCCGTATGGCAGGGACGATTCGCGGATGACGATCGCGGGGTCAGGGTTCGGTGGTCAGGAACCGATAGTGATTCCGGAGTACGACATCGTGATGGTGTTTACGGGCTGGAATATTCTGCCCGGTCCGGGATTGCGGCATCGGGATGCGATTGACCGGGTGTTAGCTGCAGTCAAGGATGGGAAGAAGTAGGGGTTGAGGCAAAATGAAAAACCCCATGGTCGGCGATATTGCTGTCGACCATGGGGCGCCCTCGGAAGTTGATGGTTAGAACCTCTTGCGGCGACCAGTGAAGCCAGCGGCCACGATGAGGCCGGTGCCGAGGAGGAAGAGGCTGGACGGCTCGGGGGTGACGGCCGGGGTGTCGAAGCTGAAGGTGAAATCCTGCAAAGTGCCGGAGTTTTGATGGTGGAAGAAGGGTGCTCCCTGCTGGGTGGGAGCGCTGCCGGCGTTGCTGACGGTGACGTCGACGGGGAGGGTTAGGCTGACTCCGTCGGAATCGGTCAGGAAGATGGAGTAGGAGCCGGCGCTGAAGAAGAGGTTGACGGAGAAGGCGGTGTTGCCGAGGACGTCGCTGAACGAGAAGCCGTAGGCATCGACGAAGCTGTCCCCGGTGGGGAAGAGCTGATTGTTGTTGCCGTTGAAGCCGCCGGGCGCGATCAGGCCGGTGATTCCCGTGCCGGTGATATCGATGATGGTGTAGGAGCCGTCTCCATTACTGGAGGTGATTAGGGTTCCGGTCCCGGAGAAGCCGCCAGCTCCGCCAGTGATGGGGTTTGCCAGAGCCGCGATGGGAAAGGCGGTTGCGAGCAGTAGGGCGATTTTAGGGAGGAAGTGACGCATATGAAGGGCCCCCGCGCACTGACACGTGCGGAATACCCTGATGTTACGCAAGTAACGTCGAAATATGAGTACCACTTTCGCGCCAGTGGATTCGCCAAACGTGCGAGCTAGCGTTTGCGAGGTATGGTCAGGTCCAGGTCGTGGCGGACGAACTGCTTGGTAAGCAGGATAATTTGGCCGGCGTGAAGCTGAACATGGCCTACGACTTTGAATATCGCGTCAAGGATTGCGACGTGGCGGTCGAAGCCGGTCGGTTGGGGATCCGTCACTTCGAGCAGCCGCTCGTGGGGCAGGACGGCGATGATGGCGGCGGTCTCTTCCAGAGTCGCGTTGAAGGTGGCAATTGCGTGGACAGAGGTGGTCGACGGAGCCAGGGTGAACTCGTCGTCACGTTGCCGGACGTCGGGCTGGCCAGCGACGCCGTGCAGGATCCATTGGCGCATGTTGCCTTCCAGATGCAGTAGCAGGTTGGCGACTGAGTTCTCGTGGTCCCCGCCGCGGTGCCACATCTGGTCTTCGGAGAGCTGGGAGACGCATTTGGCGATCTGGCTTTGGGATTTTGTGAGGGTGGTGACGGCGAAGGCGAGGAAGTTTCCGGCGACGGTTTGCATGGGAGGATTTTACGCCGGAGATGAGTGGGAATCTGTTCGACCCCACCTCGTTCGATAAAGCGGAACGAGATGGGCACCCGGACGGTTTTACCTGCAGAGTGAGTATGCTGGGAGTCTATGCCAGAGTTGCCAGAGGTTGAGACAGTCGCGAATGGGGTGCACGAACGCGTGCACGGACAGCGGATCGAGCGGGTGTGGACGAGCGGGAAGCCACAGACGTTCAAATCGCCTGAGGATGAGATTGTTGAGGTGCTGACGGGTGCTCGGATTGAGCGGGTGCGGCGGGTCGGGAAGACGATTGTGATGTCGGTGATGCGGAGTGCGAGTACAAAAGCAGATTCCTCCGCTGCGCTACGGAATGACAAAAAAACGGCGGAGTTTCTGATTCATCTGGGGATGACGGGGCGGCTGCTGGTTTCGGCTCCGGAGGTGGCGCTGCCGCCACATACCCATGCAGTACTCAGCCTGAGTGGCGGGAACGAGGTTCGGTTTGTGGATGCGCGGCGGTTTGGGCGGCTGTCGGTTGTAGCGGCTTATGACGGGCCGGGCGCGGAGCCGCTGACCATTGGCGAGGATGAGTTTGTCACGCTGTTTCGAGGGCGAAAGCTGGCGATCAAGGCAGCTTTGCTGAACCAAACACTGCTGCATGGGGTGGGGAATATCTATGCGGACGAGAGCCTGTTTCGGGGGGGGATTCGACCGACGCGGCAGGCTGGGCGGCTGACTCGGGCGGAGCTGTTGCGGCTGCGGGAGCGGTTGGTTGAGGTGCTGAGGCACGCGATCAAGCTGGGCGGGTCTTCGGTGTCGGACTATGTGGATGCGGATGGGGTGCGGGGGTTCTTTCAGCTGGAGCACAAGGTGTATGGCCGGGCGGGGGAGAACTGCCACGACTGCGGCAAGGGATTGAAGAAGATTGTGGTGGGTGGGCGGACTACGGTGTATTGTCCGGGGTGTCAGAGGTAGGGGACGAGCAAAAGCGAGATACTGAGATTCTTCGCTGCGCTCAGAATGACCTCGGGGTTGATTTAGGGTTTTTTTTGGAGGAGGAACTATGCGTAGACTGGTCGCGGCGGTTTTGGGTTTGGGGATGGCTAGTTCGGGGTGGGGGCAGTCGGCTCCGGTGAAGCGGATGTATGTCTTTGGCGATAGCTACTCGGATATTGGGCGGGGGTATGTGGATGGCAATGGGCCGACTGCGGTGGCGTATCTGGCGAAGCGGCTGGGGTTGGAGATGGTGGCTTCGAATACCCCACGTGCGGGTGGCAGGAGTTTGAATTTTGCGGTGAGTGGCGCGCCGACCGGATCGCGGGAGGGGAGGAGTGTGCCCGGCGGAGCGATGCTGGGGATGGGGATGAAGGAAGAGGTGCAGGAGTTTGTGGGGATGGTGAAGTCGGGTAATTTGAAGTTCGATCCGGCGACTACGTTGTTCTTTGTCGCGGGCGGGTTGAACGATGCCCTCATTCCAACGGCGGAGACGGTGGCGAATCTGGAGAGCGAGATGCAGACGCTGTATGGCGCCGGCGCGCGGCGGTTTGCGGTGGCTATTTTGCCAGAGAAGATTCCGGGATTCGCAAAGACGGGTATTCGGCTGAATCCGGCACTGGCTGCGATACCGGCGGAGATGCGGCCGAAGCTGGCGGGCGCGGTGATCGAGACGAGCCACTGGGGCTCGTTCTTCGATGAGGTGATGTTGCATCCGGCGAAATATGGGATTTCAGATACGACGAATCAGTGTGCTGGGCGGGCGATCTTCAAGGAGGATGCGACGCCTTGTGCTTCGCCGGAGAGCCATTACTACTATCACGCGGGGCATCCGTCGACGGCTACGCATAAAGCGGTGGGGGATATCTTGTACGACGAGGTTATGAAGCGGCCGTAGGCTGGGGCGAAGGTCGGGAGTGGGAGATCAGGACCCACAGGATGAGGACAAGGCTGGTGAGCAGGCCGCCGAGGGCGATGTAGGCCAGCTTGTCGGGATTCATGACGAACCAGGCGATGAGGCTGGGAGATTCGGCGCGCTTGATCCAGAGCTGGAGGTCGCCTGTGTTCCATTGCTCGTCGATGAAGGTGGCACGCCAGGCGAGAGAGTCGTTGAGGAGGAAGATCTGGTTGGTGTGGATCATGACCGGGCCCTCGGTCAGGATGTTGTATTGGAAGTAATCGGTGAAACGGCGGATGTCGGGCGCGGTGGAGCGGACGAGCATCCAGGCTGCAGGGAGATGGTGTTCCAGGCGAAAGCTGCGGAGGGAGGCGTCGTCGTCGGCGGGATCGAAGGAGAAGATGAGGACGCGGTAGGCGGTGCCGGGGGTTAGGGCGGCGGCGTCGCGGAGGAGTTTGGCGGCGAGGACAGGGCAGCTCATGGTGCAGTGGGTGTAGACGGGCAGAACGAAGACTGGGCCGGAGCCGCTCGCGTTGATTTTGGACCAAAGCGGAGATTGGGTGTTGGATTCGTCCCAGATGGTGATGTTGGGGAGTTGGCCGGCGTCGCTGGAGGCGGGCAGGACCGCTGCGGCTCTCGCCGAGGTGGCGAGAGCTAGTGTGAGGAGGATCTTCGTAATGGAGGGAGCTGATCGCATGGCTGGTGATGTTTGAGGGAAAAACAAAAGCAGATCCCTCCGGGATGACAAACAAGAATGAAACGATCCGCTAGTGCGTTGTTCCTACGGCGGTTGGGTTATCTGGGGTGAAGCCGGGGTGGGTGACAATGCCGTTTCTGACGATGTCCGAGATAGGGACGTAGTAAGCGGCGACGCAGAGCAGGACGGCGACCGTGACCCATGGTGCAAAGTTGCGGACTGCGGGCATGTTCTCGTCGTGGTACGGCTCGGACATGGGCAGGGTGAAGGGGACGTTGGCGAGTGCGGGGTCGGGCGCGGCCATGAGGGAGCGGAAGAGGACGATGAAGAACAGGACACAGGCGACGCCCATGATGCCGCCGCCGATCATGCCGAGATGGGTCGCGATACGCCAGTCTGGACGGTACATGGGGGATGCTGGGTTGAGGTAGGTGAGGCCGAGGTTGGTGCGGCGGGGTTCGCCGCGCAGGCCGCCGATGAAGTATCCGGTGGAGAAGATAAAGGTACCGAACATCCACATGTACGGGACGATCATGGCCATGGTGGTAGAGACAACAGGCTTTTTGAGTAGGCCGGTGATGATGAAGAGGCTGGCGCCGAGGATTCCGAGGAAGACCGGACCGCCGACGGTGAGGTGGAAGTGGGCGGGAATCCATGCAGTGTTGTGGACGACGTTGTTGAGGCTGTACGAGGCGTTGACGATGCCTGTGATCCCGCCGAAGAGGAAGATGAAGAGGCCGCAGAAGAGGTAGGGGAAGAGCCAGACGTTGGCCTCGAAGTAAGGCAGCTTCTTCCACCAGCCAAAGAGACCGGTGCCGCCGCGCCTGCGGGCCCCGAGCTCGAGCGACGCGGCGATAGTGAAGGCGGTGAGGAGGCTGGGGACGACGACGAAGAGGGTAAGGACGGTCTGGATACCTTTGTTGGTGGAGGTGATGCCGGGGTCAGCGAACTGGTGGTGCAGACCGAGCGGGCAGGAGAGCAGGATGAGCGCCATGAAGGTGAAGCGGCCCGCGAAGTCGGAGAAGAGCTTGCCTCCGGCGAGTCGCGGCAGCATGGTGTAGTAGAGGACGTAGGTGGGGAGCAGCCAGAAGTAGACCAGCGGGTGTCCGAAGAACCAGAAGAGGGTGCGGGTGAGCATAACGTTGACGCCGGGTGTCCAGCCGAGCGACCACGGGAGGAGCTGGACGAGGACCTCGAACGCGACGGGTAGAGTACACATCTGCCAGACGGTGAAGGTGGCGAAGATTCCGACGACACCCATGGGGGTTTTGCGGGCGGGGTTCTCCTTGCGCCAGCGCAGGTAGACGGGGATCCACGTCCAGAACGGGACCCACGAGCCGACGATGAAGAGAGCCAGGCCGAGGTAGAAGAGCGGGCTTGCCATCAGCGGCGGGTAAAAGGTGTAGAGGACCGAGGCCTTGCCCATGAAGATCATCGCGGCAGCCATGACGGAGCCGAGGAGCATCAGGGCGAGCGAGGTTGCTGCTCCGGGGACGGATAGTTTCGCTTTTAGTTCCTGACTTACTACCATGTAGCCGTAGGCGACGGCGAAGAAGGTAGTCAAGACGATAGCGTTGATCACGCCGTGGGCGGTGAGGCCCTCGTAGTAGTCGATGCCGGCGAATTTAGTTGCGCGGATTGCTCCCGATAGATAAAGCGTCTGGAGTACGCCGTGGTAGGCACCGAAGATAAAGAGACTAAGTGGGACGAGTAACTGCGCGAGAATAATCGTCCGGAGATTTTTTTG
>JAYVZU010000583.1:0-9249 GCA_043783075.1 Rhodanobacteraceae bacterium | reverse complement strand
TGCTGGTGTCGACGATGACGACGAATGTTCTGGGGCCGATCCGGATGACGTCGGCGCTGATTGAGCATCTGAAGGCGCAGCCAGAGGCTACTGTGATCTATACGACATCGGGACTGGCGTTTGTGCCGTTGGCGGTTACTGCGGTGTACTCGGCGACGAAGGCGGCTATGCACTCGTACCTGATGTCGCAGCGGTTCAAGCTGAAGGGGACGAGCGTGAAGGTGTTGGAACTGGCTCCGCCGTATGTGCAGACGGAGTTGATGGGGCCGGGCATGGCAGTTGATCCTCGCGCGATGCCGCTGAAGGACTTTATTGCGGAGACGATTCAGGTTTTGGGTATGGATGCGGATGAGGTGTTGGTCGAGCGGGTGAAGATGCTGCGCAATAACCCCGGGCCGAATGAGCATGGGTTTGTGAATCAGTTCAACGATATGATGTCGGGACACTGAGGGCAGTGAGTAGTTGGTAGTGGGTAGTGAAGGCGGTTGGCCTGTTGCCGGCCGCCTTTGTGTTTTGACTGGGGTGGGTGGGCTGCTTAGGATTGCGGTCCTATGGTTGGACTCCGGGTAGTGGCGTTGGGATTTTCGGCGATGTTGGTGGGTGGTGGTGGCGGGTGGGAGATTGGGCCGTTTACGCGTCCGGTCGGGGCGCCGGTGATTCTGCCCAATCCGGCATCAAGGTTTGCGGATCCGATTGTGGGTAAGCCGGTGATCTGGGAGGCGCTGCATGCTTTCAATCCTGCGGCGGTGGTGCGGGATGGAAAGATTGTGGTGATCTACCGTGCGGAGGATGACTCCGGCGAGATGAAGATTGGGATGCATACGTCGCGGCTGGGCATGGCGACGAGCACCGATGGCGTGACATTTGTGCGGCAGGCAGAACCGGTGTTTTATCCGGCGGAGGATGCGGAGAAGCCGCGCGAGTGGCCGGGTGGCGTGGAGGATCCGCGGATTGTTGAGGCTCCGGATGGGTCGTATGTGCTGACTTACACGCAGTGGAACCGGGTGACGTATTCAGTGGGGATAGCGACGTCGCCGGATCTGGTGCACTGGACGAAACATGGGCCGGCGTTCCTTGGGCAGGCGGGTGGGCGGTACGATTCGCTGCAGTACAAGTCGGCAGGGATTGTGACGCGATTGGTGGGCGGGCGGCTGGTCGCGACGAAGGTGAATGGGAAGTACTGGATGTATTGGGGCGAGGGCGCGATCCGTTTGGCAACGTCGGAGGACCTGGTGCATTGGACGCCGGTGGAATCGAGTCCGGGTGTTCCGGTAGAGGTGCTGACGAAGCGGGCCGGTCACTTCGATAGCGGGTTTCCGGAGACTGGGCCGCCGCCGGTGCTGACGAGGCGGGGAATCGTGATGCTGTACAACGGCAAGAACGATCCGGAGCATGGCGATCCGACACTTGGGGCGAACGCCTATGCGGCGGGCGAGGCGCTGTTTGATGCGCACGATCCTTCGCGTTTGTTGGCTCGGACGGAGGGGCCGGTGTTCAAGCCGGAACAGCCGTTTGAGAAGACCGGCCAGTATGCGGCGGGGACCACGTTTGTGGAGGGGCTGGTCTGGTTCAAGGGGAAGTGGTGGTTGTACTACGGGTGTGCGGATTCTGCGGTTGGGGTGGCGGTGGGGAAGTAAATCGGCGTCGTTAGCGTTTGCGCATCTCTTCCTTGCGCATGGGCATGGCGTCGATGGTGCGGTTTAGGTGGGCGATGGTGATGGGGGCGGTAGTGCGGAGTTTTTCTCCTCCGTCTTTGCCTAGAAGCACGACTGCGAAGTCGCCGGCGGCGATATGGAAGCGGCGGCGGATAGTGAGTTGTTCGTCGTCGGAGATCCGCGGTGGCTGCAGGGCTCGGAGGGCGGGTGACAAGTTCGCCGGACCCGGTTGTTGAATGAGCGGGATGACGACGAGGTCGCGGGCGCGGAGATCGGCTTCATGGTGATTGAAGGCGTCTAGCTGCTGGCCATAGCGGCCGTCGAGAGCGGTGGGCGCGAAGACGAGCAGTACGCGATTGCGGTCTACCAGTGTGGATAGAGTTTGCTGGGCAGATGCAATGGGGGCGATCAGAGCGAGGCCGAGGAGGAGTTTTTTCATTTTGGTTTGCGTGGCTGGATTTCTCGGTGGCGGCATTCTTCTGCATGCGTAGATTGTAGGCCGCGCGCAGGGCTCCGGTGAGTGTGGGCTCGTCTGCTTCGTTTAGGCGAATGTGGGTCATTCCCATGCGGCCCCAGCCGCCTTGGATGGGGAGAAAGATTTCGCGTGCGTCGGTGACGAAGAGGGTTTGCTGCTCGAGGTCGAGCATGAGGTTGCCATAGCCTTCCTTTTCGCTGGCGAGTGTGGCGAAGATTCTGCCGCTACGCGGAAGTCGGCCGCGCCCATGTGGGACGACTCTTCGGCGTTGGGCAGCGACAGGGCGATGCGGCGGAAATCTGGGGGTCATGTGCGGCGAGCGCCTCGTTATGCAGCGAAGTCTACCGTTGCAGAAGGGTATGCGGCAACTGTGGATTGTGCGCCAGCAGCGCAGAATTGGTGTAGATTCGGGTCGTATGGAATGTGTTGCATTGGGCCTTGAGTAAGGAAACGCTGAGGTTAAAGATGCATCGGATGACCGGATCTTCCAAGATGCGACGACTTGCAGTGATCGCGCTGGTGCTGGGTGCTCCGCTTGCTGCGTGGTGTCAGAAGAAGCCGGTGC
This sequence comes from Rhodanobacteraceae bacterium, assembly GCA_043783075.1. Lineage (GTDB taxonomy): Bacteria > Acidobacteriota > Terriglobia > Terriglobales > Acidobacteriaceae > Edaphobacter. Next base: position 6,554 of record JAYVZU010000583.1, on the reverse strand, counting down.
CTCCGCCAGTCTTTAATGCCTATCAATCGGTGCCGCAGGCGATTGCGGATGTGGATGCCGCGTTGATCGATGCTCGGGCACAGATGCTGACCGATGTCAGTTCCAAGAAGCTGCCGGACTTGCTGCAGGCGGCGAACCACGGGGATGCGTCTGCGATGCAGAGCCTGGGGTGTGTGTACTGGGACGGATTGATGCAACATGATCCGGACACGATGCGGGGGTTGCAGTGGTTTCAGCGGGCAGCCGTGGCGGGCGATATGGAGGCTGTCTCCATGATTGGCGACCACTATGCATCGGGGGCTGGGGGCAAGCCGGATTTTGAGCTGGCAAACCTTTGGTACGGCAAGGGCTATGCCGCGAAGGATGCGCGATCGACGGTTGGATTGGCGCAGATGTCCTGCATGGGGAATGGAGTGCAGCAGGATATTGCCAAGTGCGGGAAGCTGCTGGATGAAGCAAGCAGCTTTATGAAATCGGGCGATGCGCTGGATGTGAAGCCGATGATGGCGGAGGTTATGGCTCAGGTCGGCGACGACTATGCGCACGGCGTCGGCACGGCTGAGGATCTGAACCTGGCGGCGGTCTGGTATGCGAAGGCTGCGGATCTGGCTCGGCCAGGCGCGGCGGTTTCGCTGAGCAAGCTGTTTGTTCGACCTGGTCAGTTGCCGACCGATCTGGTGAAAGCGACATCGGTGCTCGATGGCTATGTGAAGAAGTTTGGTCCGAATCCGAAGATGTCGGACGACGACCGGATTGATTTTACGGATACCTATGTTGCGATCGGCAGAGCTTACGAGAAGTTGGGTGGGGATCAGATTTCCAATGCGATTACGATGTACCGGCACTCTGCGGATCTGGGTTATCCGGACGCGTTGATTGCGCTGGCACTGCGTTATGCGAATGGAACGGAGTTGGCGCAGGATCTGCCGATGGCTCGAACGCTGCTGACGGGTTGGAACCTGTGTGTAAGAGAAGACGGCGCGACGTGGGGCCGGTACGGCGACGCGGTGATGCAGTTCAATGGGCTGGTTGCGGCGAAGGGGGTGAGCACCAAGATTCAATTGGTTCCGTGTCCGCTGGCCAGTAATCCGGCGGTGGCTCCAGTCCCGGCGACGTCGGCACCGATCCAGCCGCGGTTCCCGAACATGTTGGCGCCGAATACAGTGGTACCGCAGCAGAGGTTCTCGGTGTTGGTGTCGCTGAACACGATTCAGTTCGATTCGGGGACGAAGATTGTGAGCGCGGCGAATCAGCAGGACGGCAAGGTGATGGTTTCGATGCCGACGGGGATGACGTCGATCATGATTTCGGTGAGCGTGGTGGCGCCGCAGATGACGTTGGCAGATGGAAAGTCGATGCAGGACATGGAGCTTACGCTGGATCAGGATTCGACGACAGCGGTGTTTCAGATGCAGGCGGGCGCTGATCCGGGTGTCGAGCCCATCTTTGCCACGATGACCTATAACGGAGCATTTCTAGCGACGATCCGGAGAGATGTGACGGTGGCGGTGCCGGGCGCTCCAGTACAGGTTGCAACCGCTGCACCGGCTCCGACGCCTTCGGCTGTTGCGAGCCAGCCGCAGACGTTGCAGGCTGCCGCTCCAGTTGTTGGGTTGGCTGCACCTCAGCCAGTTGGTCCGGCGGTGATTCATCTGGAGCCAGAGGCACGGGCCCCGGATATTACGATTCAGGAGATCAAGGCTGGCGGAAGCCTGATCTACACGGTTAGCTCGCCTCTGCTACCCGGGTTTGAGAAGAGCATTGTGCCGGTTGCAGCGACGCGGCAGGCGATCATCGCAAAGCTGTACACCGATCTGGAGGCGCAAGGGAACAAGCTAGATCAGCTTGGTGGCAAAGAGGCTTCGCAACAGGCGAAAGACTTTGCCGAGGGCCAGGGAGCGGCGTTGTATGACAACCAGGCTCCCCAGGCTTTCAAGACCGTGTATCAGAAGCTGAAGAAGATGGGCGCGCCCCCTTTGACGATTGAAGTCTTGACGGATGAGCCGTCGCTGCCGTGGGAGTTGATGCGGCCGATGTCGGAGGATGGCAAGCGCGAGGATTTTCTGGGGCTGGCGCTGAGTGTTGTACACAGCACGGCTTCATCGACGCCACGTGTCCCGCCGCCGGCGACTGAGATGCTGGATAAGATATCGGTTGTGATGCCGCACTACACGGGCGATCTGGCATTGGAAGGAGCGCAGAAGGAATTGCAGGCGATGAAGGCCAGCTTTCCCAAGCTCACGATGGTGCCGGGGACTGTAACGGCGGTCAGTTCGCTGGCGCGAGGTGTTCCCGATGGGATCATCCACTATGCAGGACACGGGGTACGTGTGACGGGCAAGGGAGCGCCGCCGGATGTGGGGATTCTACTGGCGGATGGATCGCTGGTGCCGGCAACGTGGCTCAGCCTGACCGAGAAGGGGACCGGGCACCCGTTCTACTTCTTCAACGCATGTGACCTTGGGCAGTCGGATTCGGTGCTGAACTATGTGGATGGATGGGCTCCGAAGCTGCTGCAGTCGGGTGCGAGTGGGTATTTGGGCGCGCTTTGGAAGGTCTCGGACAAGACGGCTGGAAGCTTCTCGGCGCACTTCTATGCGGATTTGAAGTTGAAGCTTGCGGGCTCGACGCCGTGGTCTGTAGCGGATTTGGTGACACAGGCTCGTCGCGAGACGTATGCGGAGACCTTCGATCCGACTGCGCTGGCGTATGTGCTGTACTCGGCACCGTACCAGACGCTGGCGAGTGGAGGCGCGACGGATGCGGGCGGGAATTGATGGAGTATTAAGGTTTAATGCAAAGTTCAGGAATAAATACTGAGATTCTGGCCTCGCCAGAATGACGTCCTGGTGAGTTTAGCGATAGGCATGGGAGCGTTACTGCGTTGATCGATCTTGCAAAACTTGGGCTGCACACGAAGGCTGTCGCGCGGATGGTGTGGCGGCCGATCGTCAGCAAGGGCTGGCTGCACTGGGTGCGGTTTGCGCTGCTGCTGGCCGTGGGCTCGTACATTGGACACCTGCTGAGCGAGAGCCCGCGGTTTGCGGATATCCGCTATGCGATGTATCAGAAACAGGTGCGGCTGCAGAGGCGCGGACCGATATACCCCCAGCACACTGTGCTTGTGTTGCTGAATGACGACGACTACTGGGGCAGGGACTTTCAGGCGCGGTCTCCATATAAGCTGGAGCAATTGGCAGTGCTGCTGGATAAGCTGAATGCGGCCGGCGCGAATACGGTTGGGTTCGATGTGTTTTTGACCTCACCCCTGCCTAAGAATCCTTCGTACGATTTTCCGGATTATGTTGGGGGCGACGAGGCGTTTTTCGCATCCGTCAAGCGGATGTGCGACGCGGGGCGGCATGTGGTGCTGACGGCATACCTTGGAAGTACCGGGCTGGTGAATCGCGAGGACCGATTCGAGTTTCACGAGGAGCCATCGATCTACAGTGGGCGGCTCCAAGGTTTGCCCTGCGTGGCCCTGGGATATGTCCGGTTCGCGGAGGACATGCGGAAAATTCCGGGACTGGCGGCACTGGATACCGGGAAGTACATGGACTCGTTTTCGCTTGCGATGGTGAAGATCGTGGACCCAGTCGCTTATGAGAATCTGGTGAAGGATGAGGACAAGGGATTCCGGTTTGGGCAGTATTTGACACCGCAGGACTTCGATCCGAAGGCGGGGAGGAAGTTCATCCTGAACGGGATCGCCGTTCGGACGATGGATAGTATGGCTTTGAGACAGGCTGTGGCGGACAGGATCGTGATTGTGGGCGGAAACTGGAGCGAGTTTGCATATGGGCTCGGATATCGGGTCGATGAGCAAAACTCGCCGGGAGGTTTGGAGCCGGGGGCGATGCTGCATGCGAACTATGTGGAGGCGGAGTTGAATCAAGACAGCACGTTTACGCCGATCTCCGACCGGACGGCGGAGATTGTGGAGTGGTCGCTGGCGCTGCTGCTGGCTTTGATCTCAGCGACGGGTATCCCAGCAGGGTGGAAGGTGTCGAGCGTGGCGCTGGCGTTTCTGCTGAGTGTTTTGCTCACTTACATTCTGATGCAGAATCTTGGGCTGTTTCTCGATTTTCTAGTTCCTTTTCTTATGGTTGTGGGTCATACTTTCACGGAAGAGCTGTTGGAGATGCGGCACGAGCTCCAACATGCGAGACGCAAATTGAGGGAGCACACGAAATGATGAAGGCAAGCAAAGTACGGGCGATGATTCTGGCTTTCAGCGCTGTGTTGATGTTTGTCTCGATGGGTGCGAGCCCGTTGCGGGCGCAGAATGGGAACCTGGGCGACCGTCCCGGCGGAACGCGAGGCGACGGAACGCCAGTGCAGGTCGTCGTGAAGCTGGATGGCGCACCGGTAGCGGGAGTGACGGTCACCTTGAAGGCGAAGAGCAGCGTCACCGCAACCACCAGCGACAACGGGGTTGCAACGACCAGCCTGTTGCCGGGCCGCTATACCGTGACGGCAAGCAATGACTCTGGTTCTGCAACCAAGGTTGTTATCGTTACGAAGTCGACGACGACGGTAATTGTGAGCCTTGCGTTGACTCCGAAGAAGCCCTAAGTAGGGAGGGCATGTATGTGGCGGGCAGCCTGTGTGTGCGGGTTGCCCGCCGACTTACGTTTGCGTCGCGCGCGGGAGTGTGTCGACAACTTATACTGGAATGAAGTTCAGCAGCAGAATGGGAGTTTATGGCGGCACTGGTTGAAGCGATTCACGTAAAGCGTAAGAGTTTGGTGGAGATGGAAAATGCGCCGTATGCCTGTCTGGATTCGGATATCAGTACGCCCACGGCGCGCGGTGGACAGACCTTGGTGCGCCTGAAGTTGCGCAACCTGTTAACGCAGGCAGTGTTCGAGAAGACCTTCAAGGCGCAGGACAAGTTCAAGGAGCCGGACCTGGTATTGACTCCGGCGTCGTACCTGTACAGCGATGCAGATGGCTCTTACTTTCTGGATCAGGAGACCTACGAGACGCTGCAGTTGACCCCGCTAATGCTGGGCAATGCGATGGATTTCCTGATCGAAGGCACGATGCTGCAGCTGCACAAGTGGAACGGTAATCCGATTGGGCTGCAGCTTCCGATCTTTGTGGAGCTTGAGGTCGCCTACACCGAGCCTGCGGTTCGCGGCGATACCAGCGGCGGTGGCACCAAGACTGCGCGCATGGAGACCGGTCTGGAGATCAAGGTGCCGTTGTTTGTAAAGGAAGGCGAGAAGCTGAAGATCGCAACCGAGACCGGAGACTTCGCGGGACGGGTCTAGGAATTGTAAGCATGGGATTGAGCCTATGACTTCCGCAACCGGTGGATCTGTCGACACGTTGGCAGGGGCGCTCGCTTCAATTCGAACCGAGTCGGGCGCCAGCCTGCTGGCTTTGGCGGGGGAATCTCCCGTGTTGTTGGTGTTCCTGCGGCATTTCGGATGCTCTTTTTGTCGGCAGGCGATCGGCGATGTCGCAGATTTGCAGGATGAGTTTCGGAAGCGCGGGGTGCGTCCGGTCTTTGTACACCTGGGACCGCCGGAGTTGGCGAAGGTCTACTTTGACTACTACGGTCTAGGTGATGTGGAGCGCGTAAGTGACCCGGAAGCGGTTGCTTATCAGCTACCGGTTTTTGGATTGGGGAAAAAGAGTCCGTTGGCGCAGGCCCTCAACCCGGTGGTGTGGGTGGGATGGCTGAAAGGCACAATCTTCAAACACGGGATTGGAAAAATTCAGGGAGACGGGCGCCAGATGCCGGGGTTGTTTTATTTGAAGGGCGGGAAGATTGCTCGGCGGTTTATCTACAAGACGATTGCCGATGAGCCGGATTATCTGAAGCTGGTGGCGTGACAAGCCGGGTTTTAGCGTCTCACTTTTTCTTCCCAGTTCCTTCACATGAGGAGGGAGAGGATGAAGATGTTGGCTTCGGCGGAGTTGGCGATTTCGTCCCAGGATGCCATCGCCGTGACCGCCAGCCGTATAAGCCGATGAGCCTCCTGCGATGAAAGACTGTAGCTCAGGTCGTAATCGGCGCTATGCCGTGCAGCCTGCAGCTCATTGAAGCTGCTTGCGACATGCTGCATCTCCGGCGAGGCAGTAGGACCGATGAGCCCCAACAGTGGCTGATCCAGTTTGGTTTGTAGGAAGCGTACGCATACTTTCTTCATCTCGAGGTGTTCAAACCAGCGCTGGATTCGGTGATTCGTGTCGGGTAGCACGTTAGGAGCGATCAAGGCTGCCGCTTTGCCGTTGATGTGATGAAAGAGGGCATAGTAAACGGTGGAGACGGCTCGCCGACGGGAGACATCACGCAGCTCCGGTACCCCGGCACCGACGAGGAAGTCACGGTAAATATTGCCGGTGGGGACGTCGCTCATATCCGCTGCCCAGGTGCCCGTGTCTTCCATTCTCATGGACACGAGACTCAGCGCGTGGACGATGAGAGCTTGCGAGAGACTCAAGCGGCCGGCCTGAGCCGCGTGTAGGGGAAGCGGGTGAGACCGCTGTGAATGATCCTCATACCGAGCTGGTGAGAGAACTCATTGAATCGGTCATACCAA
>JAYVZU010000582.1:0-9276 GCA_043783075.1 Rhodanobacteraceae bacterium | reverse complement strand
TCGGATTATCTCACTTTCCAGGTATGGTGTACCCGTCAGAACAGACGCTCGGCGCGCCGTAGATTTCCGGCAGCCCCAATATTTGCCAGCGTAAAGTTGAACCGGTACGTCCCGTCGTTCCGCACCGACCCCAGCTCCAGCTTGCGATATTCAACGGCAAATCCGCAGCAATTCCAGTTATAGCTGGCCTGCACGGTCGAGTACTGCAGCATCGGCGGATAGACCGTGGTCGTGGTATTCGAGGTCACTCCGGCAATGGTCACGGTGCTGGAACTGGTGGCTCCGTAGAGCGATTTCAGATCAATACCGGTGTTGGCGGCAATCGACAGGCCGCGTTTTACCGGGTTCCCATAGCCGATCAGGAAACGTAGCTGGTTGAAGTCCGAAACCGCGGACGTGACGCCGTTCGACGAAGCCACGCCGGTCGTTGGGGTCGGATTTTCAGTGTAAAAGCGGCCTGGCGCATCCAGCCTCGCATAGCTCAGGGCGGAGAACGCGTTCCCTTGATGAAGGTCAATGTAGACGTTCGAGGAGTTGAACCTCTTGGCACCCGTGTCGTAGTCGAAATCCCACTCCACATCGGTGTGGGCGGAGGTCCGAAACCGCAGCCGCGAGATCACCGGCGAGACCTCGCGCGGCTCAGTCAGGAATGCCACGCCCGACAGATCCAGCGTGCTGCTAAAGATGTTGCGTCGGCCGTTCACAATCGCGCCGCCAAAGTTTTGGTCGAAGAAGTACTTCTGCGTCAGGCGCCAGGAGATCAGCTCGTCGCTCGGGCAGCGGCCCTCCAGCTGAGGCTCATCCTCGGCCACGGGCATATCGTCCTCGGTATTTGGCGCGTCGGAGTTGAAGCCCGGCGAATTGGCCACGGCTGCCTTGCCACAGGTCGAAGGCAGCCCGGACTTCGAGGCTACTCGGCGATAGAGGCGCTGCGTCACGCCATACTCGGCCTCGTTCGTGTTCGAGACCACGTCATTGGCGTCGAACCGCAGGATCTGCGTGAAGTTTTGTACTCCGTCGGTCAGGCGATAGGTGATCTCAGGCTCGATCGTGTGGCGCAACTCGGCACCCAGCAGATGTTTCATGTGATCCTGCTGGAAAGTTCTGGTCAGCACGGGCGGACGAATCGCCAGACCAAATTCAAAGTCCGACCGCGTGAAAGCAGCATTGCTCTGCGTCGGCGGCTGTCCGGGCGTCGGGGGTACGCGCGACCGTGAATAAATAGTCTCTCTCGCAGAAACTGACGGCACCACATGCCAGCCCTCAAACGCAAGCGGGTAACTCGCTTGAGGATGCAGGTCGAGCCGCTCGATAATTCCGCCGGTCTCGAAGTTTGGCTGGGTCCGCTTCAGACCGGAGGCCGCGCTCTCCAGCGACAACTCCAGCCCCGTCGAAAACGCGTTTGCGGTGCCGGGAACCCGATGCTCGGTGACTCCATAAGACACCGTAGGGACATGGAAGATGCGGACCTGCTGCTGCGGAGTCGTTCCCTGCGCAATCAGCTTGATTCCCTGATAGCGGTCCGCCACTACGCCAAGTTCCGTACCATTCCAGCTGTGCGTCACATACGATCGCGACGTGATATCGGACGTCACCGCCTGGTTGAACGTATCGCTGAAAGCCTCGCGATAGATATAGCTCGACAGGTAGTCGATGTTCGTCGCAGCCCGAGTGGTTGGAGAGAAGTCGTACCGTCCGACCAGCACTACCTCCTGCCCGCCCTGCTGCAGGTTACCCTTGCGCCGGTCCATTACCGCAGAGTAATGCAGGGTTGCAAAGTCCAGTCCAACGCCGCGAAACCGCAGCGTCGCATTCTCTTCCCACCCGATTGCAGAGTAATAGGCCGCGCCAAACCGCAGATCGAGCGACCGCGACAGTGCGAGGTATACCTGCTCGCCGATCACGGTGCCCTTCTGGTTTGAGATATCGATTGTAGGAATCAGAAAACCGCTCTGGCGCGCCTCGGCATCTGCCGGGTGGGTGACATAAGGCAGGAACAGCAGCGGAAAGTTCAACAGATGAAACGTCGCATTGTGGGCGCTGGCCTTTTCGCGGTCCAGCGAGATATGGCTGGCAGAGAGCAGCCAGTCCGGCTTCACCAGCTGGCACGAGGTCACAGTTCCGTCGTAAACGTCGTAGATGTCCGGCCCGGTCTTAACCACCATCCGGCCCGTAAACAGAAACGGATTATCCGTGGTGTAGATCATCCGGTGCGTCGACGGAGTCAGCTCGATCCCGTAGGACCCCGACACATCGTAAAAGCTGCCCGTCTCGGTCTTCAGGTTGTAGTTGCCGTGCGTTGCCGAGATGCGCTCCTGGGTCCCGGTCTTGGTCACCAGTACGTGCCCGGTCACATTAACGTCGCCGGTAGTCGAGTCGTACTCGACGTGATCGGCCTGAACCCGCCGGTCTTGGTAGGTCAGTACAACATCCTTGTCGAGCACATAGACGCCGCCCTTGTAGGTCTGCGAGCCGCTGCTCTCAATCGCCACTTTTTCTGTCGTTTCAGCCGCAACTACAGCGTGTGCAACGGGATACGCGATCTCGGAAGGCGCGTCAGGAAGTTGCACTACTGCTGGTGCAACCACGGTGACGCCGGAAATTGTCGTCGGGGGTGCCTGAGTCGTTATCTGTTGTGCACAGAGAGAGTTGCCAGCCAAGCCAAACAGCGTGATAGTTATAAAGAAGTAACGGCGAAATTCACGCAAGGTAAACATCAAGACGTTCGGCAGCGCGATACGTTCCACCGCCCCATGCGAACAACGAAGGTGTGCCGGCAAAGGCTCAGGCTGATTCCGGGACGGCATGGGGAAACGAACGGATGGCACACTGCAAGGCTAAACGATTTCGTGACGTTTCACGAAGACGGGTTGAGGTTTGAACACGATGGGCTCAGCGCAGCTCGATTTTATTCCCGCAGAAGAGAACCAGGCCTCAGCCGAGGCGGCGCGCCCCAGCGCACTGCGCCAGCAAGTTGCGGAAAGGCTGGCCGCACATCGCCAGCGCCGTGAGCGCCAGGGAGCCGCTGAACTGCACGCCGAGACCGCCGCCGCCCAGAAGTCGCCCAAGAATCGCATTGCCGCTGCTGTCGCCGAACGGTACGCCCACACCCCCAGCTACCGCGCCGTGCTGGCAGAGCAGGCCAAGCGCGCCATCCAGGAAGCCGCCGCCGCTGCCGAAGTCGCACAGCGCAACGCCGAGGCCGTAGCCGCCGCCCAGACCGAATTACTCGGCGAGCTTGAACTTTGGAATGCCCCGCAGGTCTTCTCGCCTGAGACCGCCACCACCATCGAGAAGTCTGTTCCAACTACTGCAGTTGCCAAACCGACACCCGCAGCGCCCCCGTTGGAGCGGTCGGCGGGCATTACCGTTCGGCTCTATGAGGATCTTCCGCCCACGCCTCCGGTCGCGACGCAAGCCAAGCCGCGTCAGGCCGCGCCGCGCATCACCGATGTCGAAGCCCTGGAGACCCGGGCTCTGGACGCGGAGATTGAATTCCGCCAGGCTCCCGTTTGGGAAGAGTACGGCGCTGACGGCGAGCCAAATGTTCCACTTCCGGCCAATCTGCTGGCGTTTCCGCGCCAACTCATCGCCGCCCGCAAGGCCCGGCCCCGACTCGCAGAGGGACCGCTTCGCGACGAAGTTACGCCCCGCACCTCACAGCTGCGTATCTTCGAAGTCGAGCCCGAGCAGATCTCCATGGCTCCGGTCCAGCCGCCGGCTGCTCCAGTATGGACAACGTCCATCCATCTCGATGCCCATACGGTGACCGAAGCCACTCCCACGCCCGAAGCCCCGGTGCTGGCATCGCTTCTACCGCCGCAGACTGCACCTCTGCAACTCCGTGTCATGTCTGCGATGGTGGATGGAATCCTGGTCGCAGGCGGGTCGTTGGCGTTCATCGCGGCCTACGTCAAGGTTGGTGGCGATATTCCGCTGGGTGCGCCAGCGGCGCTTGCCGTCCTGGGAATCCTGACGGTCGTCCACGTACTGTACCAGTTGCTATTTTTCACCTTCTCGGACGAGACCCCCGGAATGCGTTACGCGCGAATCGGCCTGTGTACCTTTACCGACGAGAATCCCACCCGGGCCGACATGCGCCGCCGCATTTTTGCGCAATTCGTAGCTGTTTGCCCGCTCGGCATCGGGCTCCTGTGGATTCTTCTGGACGACGACGCGCTCGGCTGGCACGACCGCATCTCCCGCATGTATCAGCGCGCTTATTAATTCTTCAGGTATTGTTAGGTGGTCTTCCTGAGTGAAGGCCGTCCCAGCATCGCTCTCTGCCAGTTTCTGGCGATCAACCCTTCAGGCACCCATTTGCAACATCCCTGCATCCCAACCCCAAGGCAGAATTGCCCGAGCATCAAGGCCGGGTTCTCCACGATGAGTGAACACCTCCACCTTCCCGGCCTCGACTCTGCCCCTCCTGCCTCTCAGCCAGAGTTGGGCGAGCACTTCGCCGCAATCATCGAATCGCTTCCCGACGCCATTCTCTGCATTGATCGCGACTGGTACATCACCTACGCCAACCCCGAAGCCATCCGCATCTCGCACCTGCAACCCGAAATATTTTCCACCACTCCCTTCTGGGATATGTTTCTCGAGGTACGTGGAACGGAAATTGAGGTCCGCTATCGGCGAGCCATGGCCACTGGTTGTCGCGACCATTTCGACCACTACTATCCGCCATTCAATGTATGGGTGGATGTCCATATCATCCCGACCGACAATGGATTCGCGATTTTCTATCGCGACATCACCCAGCAAAAACAGACCGAGGCCCGCGAGGCTGCCGTCACTCTCCAGATCCGGCAGGCGTTTGAAGCGGTCCCCGAGGGTGTCGTCATCATCGATCGGGAATGGCGCTTTACCTTCGCCAACCAGCGAGCTCTTGAACTCGTCGGAACCTCGGATATTATCGGCCACAACATCTTTGAGCTCTTCCCCGGGAATAACGAAGAGCCGTTCGGTTCGGCTTATCGCTCTGCGATGGCTACCCGCCAGTCAACTTCGTTTGAGGCCTTCCACGGCGAGCCAATCAACACCTGGTTCAAGGTGCAGGCCAAGCCGTATGACGATGGCATCATCGTCTTCTTCTCCGACGTCACCGAGCGCAAACTTGCAGAACTTCGCGAACTGGCGACTGCGCGGTGCCTTGCTCAGGTCCTGGAGGTCACCTCCGACGCCGTCGCGACACTCGATCGCGACTGGACCTTTACTTATCTCAACTCCAACGCGCAGCGCCTTATTGATCCGGAGAACAAGCTCCCCGGCCAGAACATCTGGGAGAAATTTCCCGCCGCCATCGCCAGCCCAGCGTCCGATATCTGCCACATGGCCATGGACAAGGGCTGCTCGGGCGTCACGGAGATGTTTTACCCTGAACCATTGAATGTCTGGTTTGCCATCCAGGCCGAGCCCACACAGGATGGAATCGTCGTCTTCTTTCGTGACGTCAGCGAAGACAGGGTGCAGGAGACTGTCGTTCGCAGCCAGCAGGAGCTTCTGGCCGCCGTACAGGAAGTCGCCCGGCTCGCCACATGGGAGCTCGACCTGGCCTCCGGAAAGATCACCTATGGCCCGGGATCGTATGCCGTCCTCGGCCGTCCCTTGTCCGAGATACAGAGCCTCGACGACCCCGAGCGATTCTTCGTCGCTGGCCACGCCGAAAGCTACCGCGCAGCAATCCACGAGGCCGTCCGCACCGGCGAGATGATGGTCCACGAGTTCGCAGTTCACGCCGCCGACGGCACTATCCTCTGGATCGAATCGCGCGGACAGCTCGTCCCCGGCACGGAGAATCGACCCCGTCTCCGCGGCATGTCCATCGACGTGACGAAGCGCAAGCTCGACGAGCAGGATCTCGTCGCCAGCGAGACCCGCTACCGCGTCCTGGCCGACCTGAACCCCCAGGCGATCTGGATGGGCGACGCCGCCGGCAATATCACCTACGCCAACCAGGGATTTATGGCGTACATCGGCCTCACCGCTGAGAGCATGACTGGGCACCGCTGGCTGGAAGCATTTGCCCCCAACGACCGTGACCGTGTTCTCGAGGTCTGGAGTCACTCGGTCGCGACCGGCGTTGACTACGACATTGAGGCCCACATGCGCCACGCCGCGACCGACGAACATCGCTGGTGGCATCTGCGCGCCGCCCCGGTTCGCGATGGCAGCGGCTCTATCCTGCACTGGCTCGGCGTTGGCAACGACATCCACGACGCAAAGACCTACGCGGAAACTCTCCGCGCCGAGCAGGTCGAGACCGAACGCAAGCGCGCCGAGCTGGAAACCATCTACCGCACCACGCCCATCGGCCTCGCGCTGCTGGATCCTGTAGACTTCACCTTCCTCAATCTGAACGACCACGAAGCCGACATGCTCGGGTATCCCAAATCGGAGCTGCTTGGCCGCCAGCTTGCGGAGATCGCGCCGCCGGACCGCGTCCCCGGCCTACTGGAGATGATGAGGTCAGTCGCGCAGGGCCACACTGTCAAAGACCGCCTCCTCGAAGGCGAACTCGCAGCCCGGCCCGGCGAGCAGCGCGCCTGGCGCGTCAACTACTCGCCGCTCTTCAACGAGGACGGCAGCGTTCGCGCCATTTCAACTGCATCCATCGAAATTACGAACCAGAAGAAGGCTGAGGCCGCGCTCATCCAGAGCGAGAAGCTAGCTGCCGTAGGCCGCCTCGCCAGCTCCATCTCGCACGAGATTAACAATCCGCTGGAGGCGATCACCAACCTGCTCTACCTCATCGCGATGGACAATAATCTGCCGCAGGAGGTGAAGGGCTACGTCCACATGGCGCAGTCGGAGCTATCGCGTGTCTCGCAGATCGCCACCCAGACTCTCCGCTTCCATCGTCAGGCCGTCGCGCCGACCGACGTTACCGCACAAGAACTCATCTCTGCAGTAGCCCGCCTCTACATCGGCCGCCTCGCCAACTCGCACATCAGCGTAGAGGCCCGCTACGACACCGACACCCCAATTCTGTGCTTCGAGAACGACATTCGCCAGGTCCTGAACAACCTGATCGCCAACGCCATCGACGCGATGCGCCATGGCGGTCGCCTCGTCATGCGCGCCCACAACGCCCACGTCAACGGCATCAACGGCGTCCGCATCACCATCGCCGACACCGGCCACGGCATGCCCGCCGCCACCGTCGCCCGCATCTTCGAGCCCTTCTTCACCACCAAAGACCTAAACGGCACCGGCCTCGGCCTATGGATCTCCGCCGGCATCGTCGACCGCCACCAGGGTCGGCTGCAGGTCCGGTCCAGCGATGACCCCAAACACCATGGCACCGTCTTCACCCTCTTCCTCCCCTGCAAAGAAGTTGAAACAGGCTAAAGACGAACACAGATAGCACGGAGGTCGCATAGAGCAAGGCGGAGACAAGCATTCCCTGTGTACCTCCGTGTCATCTCTGAGCCCTCTGTGTTCTTCCTTTTGGGTCTACATCTCCCGCACAGCGCGATCTGCTTTCATCTTCTCGAGCGTCAGCGTCTCTACCATCGCTGAATCCCCACGCCGTTCCGCCTCTGCAATCGCCGTCCGCAACTCCCGCTGACGCCTCTCCAGATACCGCTTCAGCAGCGTATGCAGGGCATTGTCTACCTGCTCGGCCATAGTCTGCTGCACGGTCTTGCGAATCGCGAGATCTTCGACCTCCTCCGGCTGCGTGGCTAGCACCTCCGCCAGCATTGCGCGGCTCTCATCATCCGGAGCAGCGTCCAGCGGATTGGCGGGCACAACTCCATGCGCCAGAGCGTCGAACAGCCCAGCCGCAGGCATCCCGTCGTACCACTCGGGATGCTCGGCCAGCCCATTTGCCGCCTGCACTCGTGCCTCGTCGCTCTCCGGCAAAACCAACGCCCGCAGCAGAACCCGCTCCAACTCGCTGGCTGGCTCCCGTCGCCGAGCGCGCACGCTGCTCAGCCGGTTGGAAGCTGCCTCCTTCAACTCCTGGCGCATCACGGCAGAGTCGATCCCCAGCTTCTGCGCCGCGTCCGCCACAAACTCATCCCGATGAATCCGGTTAGGCATGCGGCTTATGTGCGGAAGTAGAAAATTCAGTGCCTTCACCTTCGCATCCGGATTCCGGCCCGGAAACATCTGCCGCGCCCGCTCAATCAGGTAGTCGGAGTGCCGCTTCGCCCCGCGCAGCGCCGCCATGTAGGCGTCAATGCCTTGCTCGCGTACAAACCGGTCCGGATCAAGCCCACCCTCCAGCGTAATCACTTTGACCTCAAAGCCCTCTTCCGTCAGCAGCGCAATCGACTTTTCGGCGGCGATTGCTCCCGCCAGATCGGGGTCAAAATTTACCACCACCCGCTTCGTAAACCGGCTCAGCAGGCGCACCTGCATCTCGGTAAACGCCGTTCCAGAGGTGGCGAGCACGCTCTTCACCCCGGCCATGTAGACCGAGATGCAATCCATCTGGCCTTCGACCAGCAGCGCAAAGTCGTTGCCACGAATGTCGGCCTTGGCTTTGTCGAGGTTGAACAGCACATTGCCCTTGGTATACAGCGCCGTCTCCGGCGAGTTCATATACTTGGCAATCGGTCGGCCCTTGTCGTCGACAGCTTCCAGCGCTCGTGCCGTAAACGCGATGGTTTTGCCCTGCTCATTGGCGATGGGGAAGGTAATCCGTTTGCGAAACCGTGAGTAAAGCTGCCCGGTCGGCTGCCCCTCGTCATCCTTCTCGCTCGAAGTAAACAGCCCGGAGGCCCGCATGGCCTCATCGCTGAAGTGAGCTTTCAGACGGTCGCGCATGTCGTTGAAGTCGTCTGGCGCGTAACCGATGCGGAACTTGGCTACCGTCTCCGGCGTGATGCCGCGCCCGGTCATATATTCACGAGCTCGCGCCGCTCCCGGAGCCTTCAACTGCGCCTCAAAATACTGCGTCGCGGCCTCATGCAGGTCAATCAACTGCCGCCGAATCCCCGCCTCCGCCGCCTCTTCGGGCGAAGAAAACTCCCGCTTCGGCAGCGGAATCCCCGCCTTGGCCGCAACGGCGTGCACGGCCTCTGGAAAGCTCAGGACATCCATCTTCATCACAAAGGTGAAGACGTCACCCTTCTCATGGCAGCCAAAGCAGTAAAAATACCCATGTGTCGCGTTCACCGAGAACGACCCGCTCTTCTCCTTGTGGAACGGACAGAGACCGGTGTAGTTCTGCGCACCGGTCTTGCGCAGCTTCACGTAATCGCCAATCACCTTGACGATATCGACCTGCGACTTCACGGTTTGGGCAAAGTTATCCGCCAT